>SKIS01000027.1 GCA_007116295.1 Candidatus Woesearchaeota archaeon
AACTTCATCAACAGGATAATAATCCAATATGTTTTTTACCTCATTAATAGAAGTTTCAAAAATTAAATCTTCAACAAAAGATATTTCAAACTTAATAAAAGACGGAATGCCTGTAAATAAAGATTTATACCACAACTTAAAAACATAAAGCTTTCTTGAATTTCGAACCTCAATAAACATATCATTCGTTCTATCTTTTTCAAAAGTTAAATTAGATAAATCACAAAGCATTTTTATTTCATCAATAATAGGAAGTACCAATTTTTTTATATAAGACTCCAATTTATTTTTACTACCCATATTCCTTATAATATTAGAATCTTTATGAGTAAAATCTAAATCTTCACTAATTCTGTGATATTTTAAATAATTCTTAGTTAACAAAGTACCTCCTTTGAAAACTAATTTATCTAAATTAGGAGTGTTTTGTTTTTCCCAATTAGACAAAAACAAAGATAATACATAATCTTTTTCCAAAAAATAATCGTTTACACTTAAATTATTAGATTTTTTTAATTTGGAAACATATTTTTTTATATCTGAACTTTTCATTTTAACTAATCTCCTTAACTTTAAAAAATTCACGATCCTTTAAAGTTTTATTAACAGAAGAAACATTCAACTTCACCCTATTAGCAGAACTATAAACCTCAAATTCACTTATAAACTCTGCTTTCTTAAAAATTATTTTTTGTCCATCCAAAATAAACGATTTAGAAAACTTATTATTAATCACATAAATAACATTACTTGCTTGTCTTTTAACTTTATTAAACTCATCAGCAGTCCCTAAAGCAAAATACCATCTAACATTTAATTTATTCAAAACAACAGCAATTAACTCAAAAACAGAATACTTTCTTATGCCTTTATTTCTTTCATCCTCAGAATAAATATAATAATAACCGTTAAACAAAAAGCTAATTTTATTTATCCTTCTTAAACTATTAAAAACATTAACAGAATCACCCCTACAAAAAAGCTCTAAACGAGATAAAATATCTTTTTTAGAAACAACCCTATCTTTAAATCCCTCAATTAACTCAATTTTTTGATTAAAGTTTAAGCCCATAAACCCTTATAAACTAACAACCTTTAAAAATCTTTTGTTTAAAAAGTGGAAAAAATCTTCCAGAAATAAAATAGAAAATAAATAACTTTTCCCTCATAAAATACGACAAATAAAACAAATCATCATGTATAACATCACATAAAAATAATTATCAGTCATTATAACTACCTTAAATGCAGTTTTTGTATAACTTTTTCTGAACACCTCATATATACTGCTTATTCTTTATAATCCTTGAAACTGCTAAATTTAGTGGTTTGGAGGCATTTATGACAAGATTTAAAAAACATGTCGATGTACAAGATACACTAATGGTTAAAAAGACAATCATTACAGTTAAAAATTTCTTAAATTAAGTTTTTTTAGGCTATTTCCTAAAATTAGTTAATTTTATATACTTTTAAGTGTTTCTACTAACTATGCCAACAAAATACGACGTATTTGCTAAATTAATTGAAAAAAGTCCTTGCAAAGAATCAGAATTAGGTTTTAAAAGCGAAGTTTATGTTCAATTAAAAGAATTAGTAAAGAATAATTGGGTTAAAGAACAAAACAATTTTTATTCTCCTGTTAAAAATAATAAAACTCTTTTTGCATTTAAAATAATCAAATATAGTTTAAAAAATAACTTAGACTATAATATATTTTTTTCAAAAAACACCTCACTCATATTAGAAGAATTAATTAAAAACTCCCCGAACTTACGTCCGCAAAAATTAAAAAATAACAAAGATATTTTAGAAATTTTATCTTATCTAGAAGACAATCAATTCATTTTAGTAAATAAAAAAAGACCATACAAAGGAATTATATTAAGACATCAATTATATGAAAATATTCTAGGTTTTTTTAATAAAAAAACAAAAATACCAGTGCCGAACTTATCATTTGAGGAAGTAAAAATAAAAGTAGATAAAATCAAAGGAAAACCAGTAAACCCTTTTGATGAAGAAATATTTTCTTTTCTTGCAGGAAGCGCACAATTAGAAGGTGCCACTATAACAATTGGTGAAACAAGAGAATTATTACTGAACGATATTTACCCAAATAAACCTCAAAAAGATATACAAATGGTAAAAAATTTGAACGAAGCGCTAATTTATATTCTAGAACACATAGATGAAGAAATAACTGAAGAACACATAAAAAAAATAAATTACTTAATAATGTTTAGTATGCACAGACACGCAGGAAAATACAAAATTACACAAAATAAAATACAAGGAAACCCAGATTTTAAAACAACTACACCAAACCAAGTTCCAAACCACATGAAGACATTCTGCTCTGAAATAAAAAAAATAAACCCCAATAATTGTTTAGAAAAACTAGGATTCATTCATAACGAACTTCAAAGAATACATCCATTCGCTGATGGAAATAGTAGAACAACAAGAATGATTTTAAACTGGATTATTATGAAAAACAGTTTTCCCCTAATAGTTTTAAAAATGGGCTCGTTTGACGAATACATGAATTTGACAAAACTATCAAAAAAAAGAGATGATAAAAAACTAACTCATTTATTCTGGAACTTACTAGTTCATGAAGAAATAAAAAAATAAAGTTTTCATCCCGGGCGTCCTTATCATATGTCCATACGCTCCAAATTCTAAAACTTTGTTTATCCTCTAAAAGTAACATTTTTCTGAACTCACTACTTAAACTAAGTGCATCTATGTCACAATGGTTGGGTAAATTAAAAATTTTGTTTTAAGCATAAGACAGCTAATCACTTTTTCAATATGTGAGTCAATGTTATCAGGTGTGGGAATTCTACTAGCATACCTATGATTAGGACTAAATGTATTAGTGTTGCTTGTGGGAATAGCACTATGCTTATTCCTAGCATTAGTGGCGCGTTTCTTGCTGCTGTGGTCATACTTAGGGTTACTTCTTCTTTTTTACTTAGTTTGAAGTATTTTGCTAAGTGTTTGATTATGTAGTATGTCACTATGAAAAATATTAGTATCACCGCAAATATTTGTGGTAGTAAGGTCAAATTCTCTGTTAGTATTATTATGTTTGAGTTGAATATGAAGAATACTAATGCTACTAAGGAAATAGTTGCCAGGTTTTCTGCATAGTCTTTTGTTTTAGTCAGCACTTTAGTTTTTGATACTAAGTAGTACAATATTTTAGCTGCTATAAATGGTAGTACTATCCAAAATATTAGTGTTTCCAGGAATGCCTCAAATGGTATTTGCACAGCGTTTGATGAAAATATTAGTAAGTATACTGGTAGCAATAGTATCTGTGAAATTAAGTTTATTGGCAGTAAGACTGAGCTTATTTCTACGTCTCCTTTTGCTAGTTTTGTAAATCCTAGTACCCAGTCTGTGCATGGAGCTACTAAGTATATGATAAGTCCGACAAATAGTAAGCTTGAGTTGTCTACGAATAGTGATGCTATTAGGAATGCTATTAGTGGTATTATTACGAAGTTTGATATCCAGGCTAGTCCGAGGAATTTTTTGTTCTTTACGTCTTTTGTTAGTTTTCCGAGCGGGACGTTGTAAAATATGAAGAATAGTAGTGCTATGATTGCTGCTTCTACGAAGAATTCATCTAGTTCGTATAAGTATATTCCTGTTAGTGATCCTATCAGTATTGCTAGTATTAGTAGTATTGGTTGTATGTAGTCTTTCATTTTAGCATTCACACTCGTTTTCGCAGCAGCTTAAATCTTCTAGGTAGAAGTTGTATTCTTTTAGTTCTTGAACTAGTTCATCGATTTCTTCTTTATTTACGTTTAAGTCCTCTGCGATTTTTTTTGTTATTATTCCAAATCTTTGTCTAAATTTGTAGATGAAACAGAATAGTGCATTTTCGTGTTTTACTTGTGGCCCTGTTAGGTATAAGTTTTTTGTAGTTGTTGACTCGTCGTGTTCTGTTAGTAATGGATAGTCTTTTTCGAATTCGAAGTGTTCTTTTACTAGTTTTAGGCTACTGTCAAATCCTGTGGCGTTTATTGGTTTGTTTTTTGTTTGGAATTTTTTTGAGCTTTCGAGTGTTACTTCGTATCCTTGTTTGTTTTGTTTTACTTCTTTCACCCTTGCGTTTGTGTAGTATTCTATTTTTTCTGCTTGTTTTTTTATTTGATCTCTCGTGTATGGGCTTAGTGAGTAGCTTGAATCGCTGTTTACTAGGTCTATGTGGTTGTGGCTGTCTAGAAGTGTTACTTTCTTGTTTGTTTTTGCTAGGTGTATAGCTGCGTCGAATCCTGATTCGTATCCCCCTATTATTATGTATTCTTCCCCTTTTAGTTCTTTAAACGATTTTATTTCTGAGTTATGAGTGCAGTGTTTGCTTCCTTTGAAGTTTCCTTGTTTTTTGTATTGGTATTCTCCTGCTGCCCAGATAAGGTGTTTCGTTTTGTGTGTTTGGTTTTGTGTTTGTATTTCAAACAAATCTTCTTTTTTGATTAATTTTTTAACTTGTTGTCCTGTCTTAATTGGTATTTCGTAGTGCTTCGCTACGTTTTCTAAATACGTCGCATATTCTTTTCCTGAAGGGTGTTCTGTAAGTAATGTGTAAGCTGGTGAGCTATCAGGTGTTATTGCGTTTAAATCTGGCATTTTGAAGAAGTTTCCTGTGAAGCTTGGTGATATGAATCTTGTTTCTTTTGGCCATTTTTTGAATGAACTTCCTATTGAGTCTTTTTCGAGAATGATAAAGTCTATCCTTAGCTTGGTTAGTTGTACAGCTATTCCTATTCCTGCAGCGCCCGCCCCTATTATTGTTACATCTGTATAAGATATAGTTACTTGCAAGAACATTTTTAATTTAAAGCTTATTGAGCGAGAGTATCAATAACTAATTTGTTTAAGTCTGACTTTATTTTTTCTTTATCCAAATTTCTTCCAATTAAAACCAAAGCAGATTGTTTTTTTTCATCTTCAACCCATTCTTTATCAGATAAATATTTGTGAGAACCCACGACTTGTAAAACGTATTTTTTATCATAAGGAGAATTCTCATAAAATCTAAAAAAACCTTTTGCTCTTATCAAATTAGGTATTGATTCGCTAAAGTAGTCATTAAATTTTGAGAAGTCAACTAATTTTTCTGTTTTGAAGATAACGTGATCAAATTTTTCTTTATCGTGAATTGATTCTTTCTCTAAATTTTTTAAAATAGAAGGATCTAAAACAGATTTATCTAGGATCTCATCAAAGCAATCTTCTTTTTTTAAAAAAATCTTTACGTTAGGATTTATTTCTTTTATTAATCCTTTAATATCTTCTATTTTTTCTTCTTCAACTAAATCAGTTTTAGTTAGTACAATGAAATTACAAGAGGTTAATTGGTTTATCATAGTTATGAAATTAGTTGTTTTTTCAAAATTCAAACAGTCTATAACACAAATAACCGAATCCAATCTTATCTTATTTCTTAAGCTTTCAGACATAAACGTATTTACTATAGGTAAAGGACTGGAAAGTCCTGAAGCTTCAACCAAAATGTAATTTATGTCTTTTTTATGGTCTAACAACCTATAAATAGCTTCATCTATATCTGATCGAACCACGCAACACATACAACCATTATTAAGTTCTATTATATCTTCACTAGCTTCTTCAATAACAGAACTTTCAATCTTAGCATCTCCAAATTCATTTAATATAAGTCCTATGTTTAAATCTTTTCTATTTTTAATTATGTCATTTATTAAAGTAGTTTTTCCACTTCCTAAAAATCCAGTTATTAGAGTAATTGGTATTTTCATTTTTTAAAAAGGAAAAGGATTTTTTACCTCTGTTTTATATTCTACTAAGCATTTGTCTAGAGAATTTGTTATTTTTTCTTTATCTAAATCTTTGCCTATTATCACAAATTCTTGTCTTCTATCTCCTATTTCTTCTTGCCATATCGGCTTCAAACTATCTTCAACTCCTTTTGGCCATTCCTCTTTAGGTACTGCAGCCCACCAATCTCCTTCAGGATAGAAACTTCTTTGCCTGCCAGCAAGACCGAACATAATTGCAAAGTTATTATGTGTGGTGAACCAAATATACCCTTTTGCTCTTATGATATTAGAATGTTTGGCTATTTCCTGTAAGAAAAGATTGGGATCTAAAGGTTTTCTTTTTCTGTATATGAAACTAGAAATCCCGTATTCTTCAGTTTCTGGAGTGTGTACAAACCCGCTTCCTTGAAGTTCTTGAGACCAAGCAGGATATTCTTCAGCTTCATCAAAATCAAAAAGGTTTGTGTTAAGTATTTCTTTTAAATCAATCTTTGAGTATTTTGTTTCTAAAATTTTGGCTTTGGCGTTAAGACTTCTAATAATAGCTTTTATTTGTACTAATTTTTCTTTATCAACTAAATCAATTTTGTTTATTACTATCACATTTGCAAACTCCACTTGCTCTGTTAATAAATCTATTACACTTCTTTCATCGTCTTCGCTTATTTCTTGTCCTTTATCTTTTAAGGTTTCAGTACTTTTTATGCGCTCTAAGAAATTTGATGCGTCAACTACTGTGACCATAGTATCTAACTTGGTTATATTTGAAAGATTCGCTCCTTCTATTTCGTATGTGAAGGTTGCAGCTACAGGAAGAGGTTCAGATATTCCTGAGCTTTCTATTACAAGATAATCATATTTTTGCTCTTTAGCAAGTGCATCTACTGTTTCTAGTAAGTCTTCTCTCAAAGTGCAACAAATACAACCATTTTGCATTTCAACTAATTTTTCTTCTGTTTGTAAAATACTATCTTTTACTAATTTAGCATCTATATTCAATTCAGCCATATCATTTACAATTACTGCGACTTTAAGCCCCTGTTTGTTTTCTAATATGTTCTTTAGCAAAGTAGTTTTTCCACTTCCTAAAAATCCCGATAATACTGTCACTGGCAATTTTTTCATATGTATCCTCCCCATTTAATTAAACATTTTTGACAAGCAGTAGTCAATTCAAAACCCTCATAAAGATCTTTTATTCTTGTATCCGAGCCCTTCAATTTATCTAAAAAGTTGTAATATTTTCCTTTACAAGCATTTTTTCCTATATAGCTTATGTTTTCTTTAAAATCTCTATTTTTAAAATTGCCTTTGTAAGATTCAAAGTGTTCTTCTATGAAATGTAAAAGGGTGTGACTTTCTTCTTTAGTAAAACCACTGACTTTTATTTTTGATTGCATTTTTTTTAGAATAAATAATTATTTAAATAAGTAATTGATATCAATTATCAATAATATGAGACTTAGCAGAAAAACAAAACAGAAAAAATTATTGCGAGAACTAGTAAAAAAACAAAATTCTTTTTTTTCGGCAAAAGAGCTGCATAAAAAGGCACAACAAATAGAAGAAGATATAGGTATAGCCACCGTTTATAGATTTTTGAAAAAAGAAGTCGCTGCATTAAGGCTTCACAGCTATATTTGCCAACGAAGACAAGTATATTCAAAACACAAAACTCATTGTCATTTCATTGATGAAGAAACCGGTAAAATAAAACACTTTGATTTAGACTCCATAGATTTCATAGCGAATAAGATTCCTGGAAAAGTTACAAGTATAAACATAGAAGTCAAAGGCAGATTCAACTAATTTTTATTAGTTTCCCGCTATCTGTAATTACATATAGATAGCCATCAGGACTTTGAGTTACATCTCTTATTCTTTCACCCAAATCTTCAAGTAGTGGCTTTGCTTGCTTTACCTGCCCATCTTCTTGTATTACGAATCTTCCTAAGTGCTGCCCTGCTAAGTTGCCCGCAAATAAGTCTCCGTTAAAACCTTGGAGCTTTTCTCCTTGATAGAAAGCCATACCTGCTGGCGGGAAGCCTCCTGTTCCACATTCCCACACATAAACAGGGTTTTTTACTTCTTCATTTTCAAATTCTGAGCTTGATACTGGTATGTTTGTTCCGTATCTGCATCCCGAGTGTGCTATTGGCCAACCATAATTATTTCCTGCTTTAATAATATTGATTTTATCTCCGTCTCTTTCCCCGTGTTCACTAGACCAGATTTCATTAGTAAAAGGATTTATTGCAAGGCCTTGTGTGTTTCTATGACCGTAAGTGTAAATACCATCTAAAACGAATTCCTCTCCTACAAAAGGATTGTCCTCAGGAACACTTCCGTTTTTGTAAAGTCTTATTATTGCTCCCAAATAATTTTGTGTATCTTGAGAAACATGATTTGGACCAAAATCTTTCTGACCTCTATCACCAGTACTATAATAAATATAATCTCCTTGAGATACCGTTCTAGATCCAAAGTGTGCCCCACCACTCATAAAAGGCGTAGCCACGTGTAACACTTCAAAGCTTTCTAAAACCAAATCTTCTAAATTTAAATGAGCTCTAGCAAGATGAGTCGCATGACCTTCACCATTTGAAGCGCTGTAAGTTAAGAAAATAAGCTCTCCATCAAAATGAACATCTAACAATCCTCCTTGACCCACATTACTGATTTGAGGAAGACCCAATATTTCTTGTTTTTGAAGACTATCTAAATCTAAATAAAGAAGATTTCCTCTTTTTTCTGTTATCAAAACTTGATTTTGAGAAATGAACTCTATTGCCCAAGGACCAGTTAAATCTTCATAAATTATTTCGTATTGATAAGACGCATTAGTATCTATTGTTTCTAGTGGCGCAACGCTACAACCAACTAAAAAAACACTAAATAAAATTAAAAGCCACAATCTCTTTTTCATAATGAAATAAAAAGTAGTGCTTCTTATAAATTTTACCCAAAAAAGATTAGCTTCTTGAAATAATTTGATTTGCATCTGCATAATGATTATTTAGATTTTTAGAGCCATACAAGTTTTCTATAGCACCATCTTTAAATTTGAATACAGAGCCTTTAATTAATGGCGTATTTTGAGTTATAAGTTTAGATTTTGAGCCGTAAAAATGACCCGATATTTTTCCTTTGTATCCGGGATCTATCCAACCAGAAAATATCATTTTGTGAGTATTTTGAGTGTTAAATCGATGAAGCATTATTGCTAAGTTATCAGCTGTGTCTACTCTTGGAGAAAGCTCTAATAAGTATGACTTATTAAGATCCAACATCACTTCTTTTTGCTCAAATTCTTTTTGACTAAGTAAATCTTCATATATTTTTCCAGCAAGAAGCAAATCATTTAGTTTATTTATTTCAAAGACTTTATTAACACCAAAAAGAAGTTCTCCATTTTTGTTAACCCACTTATTTTTTAGATTGGGAAAAACACTTTTTAGTTGTTTTTTATTAGTTATTAGACTCCCCGTGTAATCTGTTTCTTTAGGACTGTGAATCAATATTTGACCAAACTTAGAATGCTTTGGAAGCACAATTTCATTTATGTTTCTGTTAATTCCTCTGAAAAAAATATTTCCTGATTCTCTATGAAAAAAATACTCTAAGGGTTCTAAAAGCATTCTACCCCTACTACTTCTTAATTCAAAAAATAAGTCGTAGTCAGGATGTAAAAAAACTTTTTCTCTAAAAGTAGCTAAAAATTGTGCATTTGGAGCAAGAACTATGTCTTTATTACTAAATGAATAATCTTTTCCATCATGAAACACCCTTGCTTGACTAATTCTAAGATCTACAGAAGCAGGTTGAAATTGCTCTTGAGAAACACCAGGAGTTATTGTGAGAATGTTTTTTTTATTAGTTGTTGAATTCCTTTATCAGATAAAACAAAGTTTTTCATCATATTATTAGAAAATCTTCTCTAAATAAAAATGTTTTTACTTTTAAATAGTTAATTCTTCTATTTTTTCCTTGAATTCCTTCAAGGACCCGTTATTAGAAATTATTATGTCTGCTTCTTTTTTTAAGTTGTCAAATTCTCTAAATTTTTTGTTGCCACCTTTTGATTCTAATTCTTCTTGTTTTTTGAAAGCTTCGAAAGATAGCGAGTCTCCTTTTCTGTTTCTTTTTTTTACTCTTTCATATCTTATTTCTTGCTTTGCATCAACAAATATTACTTTGAATCCGTTTTGTTTTAATGTCTGAGCTTCAGCCACTCTTCCAACACTTGAAACAAGCCAATTTGAATCATCCACTTGTTTTAAAGCGTTTTTTGCTAAGACATCGTCTCCTTTTGTTTGCCTTAAATGGTTTCCAAGCCAAGTAAGATTTTTCCTGCTTGCTTCTTTTCCTTCTTTAGCAAGCATTTGCCTTAAAATATCTGAAAGAGAGATGTGCTTAAATCCTTCTTTTTCTAAAATATTGCAAAGTACATCTTTTCCCGAAGCAATATAACCTGTTACTGCGAACTTCATGATACAAAAAATGTGAATCGCTATAAAAAATTATTGAATAATAACGACAAATTAATAAAACCTTAAATAAAAAAATAATATCATGACTTTAAAAGATTTAAAGAGTTTGCCCGGAGACGGCTATTTCATTATGCCTATATCTATGAGTAAGGCTACTAATCCAAGCCAAGACCCAAAAACTTGTTACGAGATGATCGAGCATGTTTCAGATAAATGCGAAGAGCTTTCTAATGATTTAATTTTTCTTTATACAAGCGAGCTTTATTTTAATACAGAGCAAAAGGCATATAATATGAGAAAGAAAGTGACACAACAACTTCTTTCTCATAGAAATGGAATTGATAAATTAATAAGAGCTAAAAAAAGATTTATTCCTAATGCTTTTCATTATTTAACATTTGATTTTATTCTTGCAAATTCAAAAGAATATGATGAATATCTTAAAAAGTTACTAGCTCAATACCAAAGTGATGATAAGTTTAAACGTTTAGTTAAGGATATGCTTGATGAACGATCTACTTCTGAGGCTAACGTGAGGTTCATTCTTGAAGAAACAATAGTATCTCATTTAATAAGAACAAACGCAACTAATTTTCCAAGAACACTCGTAAGAAAAGATAAATGGAGATTGATCGCTTATCCTGATCCTTATTTGAAACTAGATGCTTACATATGGCAAAACAAAATATTGCCAAGAAATGCGAATCATAATATTTATGCAAACAATATTTACGATTCTAAAAACAAAATATTATATGACCTAAACAAGGTAAAAGTTTAACCTAGTAAAAGACCCGGTCTTCCAGGAAGAGCTTTTTTTCCTTTACCATCACTTATCTTTATTTCTATTTGGTATCCAAATTCTTTTTCTAAATTCTTTTTATTTTCTTTCAGAGCACTTATTTCTTCTTCTTGAGAAACTAAAAATTTAGGTATTTTAGATATATTTTTCAAGTAGTATTGGAGTAAAGCGACTGTTTCTTTTCCTCTTTTCTTATGCTCTGTTTTCATCATCTCAGCCATAACATATTGATAATCCATACTATCACTAGTTATATCTTTTAGTTTTGATAAAAAGTCATATTTCCACTTCTCACTTATAATTATGGTAAGTTTTTTAGCGTTAACGTCAACTAATTTTTGTAAGTCAATAATATCTAACCTAAGACTTTCTGCTAATTCACTCATATATTCTAATTTGTCATCTATAAGACCATTATCATATTTTGGCCAACTTTGAGCACTTACTAATCCTTCGTTTGAGTGAGCCCATATTTCTTCGGCTGTGTGAGGTATTGCAGGAGTAAGCATTTTTATCCAATCATCCAACATATAATCATAAAATGAAGCTAAATGTTTTTCATCTAAATCCTTTTTTGCCTCTTTTATAACAGTTAAAGTATTGAAAACAACTTGATTGTTGTATTCTCTAGTTTTTAGATTTTCCAAATAATTTGTAGCATTCTTTTTTATTCTTTCAAATTTGGATTTGTATAATGGCTTAACCACACCTTTTTTTCTTTGCAAAGCAGCTTGTTTTCCTTCAGCCAAAATCTTTTTTATAGTATTTTGAGCGTTTTTAGCTTCTTTGTCTTTCCAGTCAAAAGTGCCATCAAGAGTAGTACTTTGAGTTATGTAAAACCTGAAAGTATCAGCACCCCATTTTTCTTTTATGTCTAAAAGACTTATGGTATTTCCTTTACTCTTACTCATTTTTCCACCGTCTCTCACTATGAGGCCGTGGAAACTAATCATCTTAGGCCAATATTTCTCTTCAAATAGTGCTGCGTGAGCAAATATCATGAAACTCAAATGATTACTTAAATGTAAGGAGAAAGTGTGCCTATGATCATTTGGCATCCACCTTTCAAATCTCTGTCTTAGTTGTTTTAATAATTCTTTATCTATACCTGTACTTTTTGAAGCTTCATCTAAACTTATAGAATTTAAATAAACATAATCAAAGAAGTCTTCGCTGAGATTTTCTCTTTTAAGATTGTTTTTTATAATTAAGTCTTGAATGGTATAAAGAGTCATATATATTGTTGAATCACTCAAGCTTTCTATTATCCAATCTTTGTCAAAAGGAAATTTTGTTCCAAGACCTCTTCTTCTAGCGCAAGGCCTTTTATCAAGCCATTCAAATGTTTCTTCGAATTGTTTTCTATAACTATCAGGCACTAAATCTATGCCACCTAATAGTTTTTTTGCTTTTTGTTTCCACCCTTCTGAATTAAAATCTATGAACCATTGATTGTCTAAAACCGCCACTATTACTTCTCCACCGCTTCTACTATACGCAATTCTTGTTGTCTCATAAAAAATATCAGCTAATCCTTTTTTTGTTAGATGTTGTTTTATTTTTTCTTTAGCGATAGATACTTTTAATCCTTTGAACTCGCCTGCGTTTTCTAGCATGACGCCACTATGATATCCTTCTTTGTACACTTCTTTTGTTAATTCATCAAGTTTTGGATCATTTTGGTTTTTTATTTTGTGCTTATCAGTCAAAGCCAAAGCAGCGGAATCCCCATATCTTTGTGTTTTTATTATAGGTATAACTTTTATTTTTTGAACTTCATCTGTAATGCCATACTTGTCAGTCAATTCTTTGTTTTCTTTAAGATCTCTTAAAGCTACGTAGTCAAAAGGAGCATCGCTTGGAACACTTGTTACTATCCCTGTAACTCTATCAGGATTTGTAAATGTGCTTGGGAAAATAGGTATTTCTTTGTTTATACCGGGAGCTATCGCTGTTTTTCCAATTAAATCTTTTATTTCTCTCAGTATTTTTACTTGTTTTTTTTGGAAGCTTAACTTCCAAGCTGCTTTTTCACTTAAAATCCAGTTTTCATCTCCCACCTTCACTTCTACGTATTTAGCATCAGGATTTATCCAAAGATTAGTTTGACCAAAAACTGTTTCAGGTCTTAAAGTTCCTGCTACTAAAAACTTGTCTTCAAACTTAAATTTTAATAATGTATATTCTTGTTTTTCTACTTTGTTGCTGTCGGCGTCTTTTATGTCATCTTCACCCATAGCATTGCCATCTTCCGGGCAATATAAAACAGGGTGATCTCCTGTTTTTAAGTAATCTAGCTGTTTATATTTTTTGAACTGCCAATCAACCATTTGCTGATGAGTCATATCCCCGCTTGTGAAAGTTCTGCTCCAATCAACACTTAATCCAAGCCCACTATATTCTTCTATCATTTTTGGAGTGAAAAAGTCTACTATTTTTTGAGGCTCCTTAAAGCTATCTAATACTTTTTGAACTTCTTTTTCATCAGAAATGTAAGTCTTTATGTATCCTTTATAGAGTTGGATCATTTTTTGATTTCCACTCTTTATAGCAGCACTTATACCAAGAACAGGTGTTCCTGTAATATGAAAACTTAAAGGATAAAGAACGTCAAAGCCCTTCATTCTTTTGTATCTTGCAATTATATCTGTTTCAGTTACCGCTCTTCCATGACCTATGTGAAGACTTCCGCTTATGTATGGATAAGGAGTTGTTATAAAGTATTTTTTTCCTTTTTCTTTAGGAACAAATATTTGTGCGTCTTTCCAAGATTTTTGCCATTTTTGAGCTGTTTTTGAATCCATGTTTAAATTAAAAGAAAGTCTATGTTTAAATTTATTACTGAAAAAAGACGCAAATAATATAAAAGAATTTATTTTAGCCTTATTATGGATAGAGGTTATTGTTTGCCTTCTCAAGATATTCGAAAATGGATAAAAGAAGGTAAAATAAAAGGCATTTCTTACGATGATGAAGTTGAAAATAGGATTCAGACTAATAGTTATGAGCCAGTCATAGATAATTATTGTTATTGGATAGATGATAAGGTTGCTACTTTACTTAGATCAAGCACTAACCAGCCTATCGAAGATACTCTGCATAGTATTCCTAGGCATCAAAAGAAGAAGTTTGATATTACTGATGGATTTACATTAAATGTCGGACATAGTTATTTGTTTCCTTTAAAGGAAAGCATTAAGTTAGAGGAAGATGAATATGTTAAGATAAGTCCTAAAAGCAGTATAGGAAGAACTTTTTTAGATGTGAGGGCTTTTGCAGAGAAAAACCCTTGTAGCGATATTGTTCATCCGAGATTTAGTGGAAACGATTATGTTAAGCTTTGGATTCTTATTCACCCTCAAAAATTCAATGTTATTGTAAGACCTAATCTTGCTTTTAATCAACTCAGAATATTTAAGGGAGTTGGAGCAAGACTTACTAGAAAAGAGTTAGAGGAAGAGTATGAAAGAAATCCTTTTTTATTAAATAAAGATGGAAAGCCTTACGATGCTTTCATAACAGAAGATGGAGTCGTTGTTCATATTTGTTTGAAATCTAGAAATGAAAGGAATAGTTTGGATACCTTGGAAATAGAAAAAGGAGATGGCATTCTTCTATTCACCGATGAAGTTTTTAATCTTCCCGAAAAATTTAATGCTGAAATGAGGGCTTATTCTTTGACTAATATAAGAGGACCTTTGCACTTTGCAGGTTTTTTCGATAACGGGTTTAAAGGAGACGGAGTAATAGAGTTGTTATCTGAGGAAAGAGGAACTTTTATTTTAAAACATGGAAGTCCTATAGCAGAGTTTGATTTTTATAGAACTCGAGATGTTCCAGATAAAGTTTATGGTGATAAAAAGTCAGGAAGTAATTATTCTAAACAACAAGGACCTAAAATGCCTAAGTATTTTAAACAAATAGATACAAGTGATTTAATAGGATTAAGAGCTAAAAAAACACCTATAGCTATAGATCTTAGTAAAAAACATTTTTATGAAGTCGACGAATTCTTTGAGATAATTTAAGGAATATATCTAATAATAACTATTCCGCTACCGCCATTTCCCCCTCTACCAGGACTTAACGTTCCATCATAATTAGCACTGCATCCTCCTCCTGCACCACCTGAGTTAGCTCCTCCACTAGAAGCATTGTTTGCTCTATTAGCACCTCTACCAGCACCACCTCTATTCATACCTCCTCCCCCTCCTTGTCCACGCGGAGCGCTATCTCCATCAGGATGCTCTCTCCAAGCACCACCACCTCCACCACCTGCATAAGAAACAGAAGTACCTGATATACTAGATAAAGTTCCTACACCACCATTTCCTGGTTGACTTGATGATGCGTTTTGTCCAGCACCACCGGAGCCTCCTCCTCCGCCACCACCTCTAACTCCTCCACCTTGTCCAGACCCACCATTATTTCCTTGCCCACTAATACCTGTGCCGCCTGAAAAAGAACTTGAAGAAGAAGCTCTACCTCCTCCACCACTACCACCATTAAGACCTGTAGTATTTGCTGGAGACATTCCTCCTCCCCCCCCCAGTAGAAGTTATACCATTAAAAGAACTATTTCCTCCAGGAGAACCATTTTCAAAAGTTGTAGCTCTTGGACCTCCATTACCAACAATTACTGTTTGAGAACCAGCAGATACAAAGGTAGAACCTGCTCTTAAACCACCAGCTCCACCACCTCCACCACCTGAATTTTGAAAAGCACCACCGCCACCACCTCCAGCCACTATAAGATATTCCATTGTTCCACCTACAACAACGTTTATACTTTGAGTGCCTGTAAAAGTATGAATCCTATAACTACCACTAGTAGTTATCGTACCCCCCGTAGCCCAAGCGTTAACTTGACGAGCACCCCTAAAATCAGTTAATTTAATAACCCCACTAGTAGGAACAGAACTATTATCAGATATATCAGGAACAAAACTACCACCACGATAATAATCCCTCAAACTATTACTAGCAGAACCACCAAACTCAGCCCTAACCATACCCAAAGTAATATTCCCACTACTAGGAAGCGCCATTAAATATCACCCAAATATTCTCTTCTACTCCTTTCTCAGTCCAACAATTATTACCATTTAACACAATAACACCTTTAACAGCATTGATTTTCATCTAATTCTACAAAATTATACATATAAAATACCACAATTTATTTTTTTATGGGTATTGATAACGAACAATAACAATACCTGAACCTCCTGAACCCCCACCATTAGAGGGTCCTCCACCTGCTCCTCCGCCATCACCTGAGTTAGCAGGCCCGTTTATTGGAACGGTTTCATCTTCCCACTTAGATCCTCTTCCTCCTGAAGCTCTTACAACTGAAGAACCAGTTATAGAACTTGAAGCTCCTGACCCTCCTACACCTGCTGTAGAACCATTAGAAGCCGCATTTCCTCCTGCACCTCCAGCACCACCACCACCTCCGCCAGCAAATCCTGTGTCAGATCCTGATCCCCCTGCATGCCCTTGACCTGCTATGAACCCACCTACTTGACCTGATTGGGCAGCTTGACCTCCTGCCGATCCACCAGTTATAGGATTATTTGTTACAGAAGTAGCTGTCCCACCTCCAGTTGAGGTTACTATTCCTGTAACAGATGAATTAGTACCTGCAGTTACATTAAGCCTAGTTCCAGAAGACCCATCTACTGGTCCAGTTCCTCCTGCACCGACAGTCACTGATTTGGAGCCCGAAGTTACAGTTTGAGTTCCTGTTCTGTAACCTCCAGCACCACCACCACCAGAATGCCTCACAGCCCCACCTCCTCCACCAGCTATAATTAAGTACTCCATTGTTCCACCATGAATAACGTTCAAGGTTCCTGATCCTGTAAATGTGTGTATTCTCCAACCACTTGAAGTAGTTACTGTTCCTCCTGTAGCGTAAGGCGCATTACTAGCCCCTCTAAAATCAGTTAATTTAATAACCCCACTAGTAGGAACAGAACTATTTGCAGAAGTACTAGGAACAAAACTACCACCACGATAATAATCCCTCAAACTATTACTAGCAGAACCACCAAACTCAGCCCTAACCATACCCAAAGTAATATTCCCACTACTAGGAAGCGCCATTATCTAATACCCACTCATTTTTCTTCTCACTCCAAACATAAAGTTTATCATCATCAGGCAAAGGTTTTGGAGGCTTCCAAGAAAAAGTTTCTTTATCTAAAATCCAGCTAGGATAAGGCTTTGGAGGAATGAACGCATCGAGTTCTTCATCGTAGATGTATCCTATCCCTGCAAAATTTCCTCTAAATCCTTTTCTATTAGTAGTATCATTGGTGTTTGGATCAACTCTTCTACCTCTGTGAGCATTATAGCTTGTTTGGATCCATCTTCCACCCAATAATTTTTTACAAAAAGCAATTCCTATTTCTTCTTTTTCTACTCCTTTTTCATCACAACAATCATTATTATTGACTACAATAACCCGTTTAACAACATTGTTTTCATCTAATTCTGCGAAATGTGCCATGTAACTAAGTCACCTTTTTAGATTTTCAAGTTCTTTTTTTGTAATTTCAAGTTCTTTTGCTAGCTCTTTTACAGCACCAATTAAATAAGTTGTGAGCTTAGCATAATTTACCGCTTTTTCTTTTGAATAAATAGGCGCGTGCTTTTCTACGTCTTGAGCTATCAAACCATGATCTATTTCTCCTGAATGTTTCCATTTGTACTGTTTTGGAACTAAGCTATTTATTGCGTTAAAGCAACTTTTAGTATCTAAATCTTCTATGTCTTGTTTTAAAGCAACATCAGAAGTTGCATATACATCTGTAGCATAAAAATTACCATCGTAATTTAATCTCGTGGAAGAATTTGGATTGCTAGAGCCACCGTAAAATCTTCCTGAGCTTCTAGAAGTACCGTTATAACGAACAAACGAATCTGAAGAAGAACCCGCATTTACTCCTCTTGCACCTGGAAGAGTTCCAGATGTAATTTCACTAGCTGCGTGATTATGACTATCAGGAGGAAACGTGCTAGGTTTACTAGTTACCTCTCCCCACGTAGGCCACCTAGAAGCAAAAGCAGGAATACCGCTAGTAATATCACTCCAAGAATGATTATGAGTTCCTGGAGGGAAACTAGTTCTAGTGTCAATACCATTTCTACTTACTAAACTAACAGCACTTGCACCGTTACCAACCAAAACAGCGTTGTTAGTCAAAGTAGTCCTACCAGTTCCCCCTCTTCCAACACCGAAAAATCCACTGTTTATATCACCCGCAGCATGATTATGACTATCAGGAGGAAAAACGCTTGGCTTATCAGTAACATCGCTCCAAGAAACAGAACCTCCGCCACCCCCTCCACCTTCAAATTCTACTCCATTAATTCTAAAAACACCTGAGACATTAACATCGCCAACGACATCTAACGCATAACCAGGGTCTACATTTCCTACGCCTACCCTTCCTTGATGTGTTATTCTTATAGCTTCATTTAGATCTCCTGTTGTCCCAGTATAAAAGGCTAATTGTCCTTGATTATTAGAAGGATTGTTATGTATCGCAGTTATTTGAGCTACATCTCTATGAGCACCACCTGTCGCAGGCATCTTAAATAAAATATTTAATCTATCTTCTATATCTCCCGTTCCTGTTGTAGATAAAGTTATCATAGTTATTTCAGCAGAATCTCTTGTTTGCTCTATGTGCAGGTTTGATTGAGGATTATTTCTTCCTATACCTACATTTCCATCTACTATTAACTCATCATCAAGATCTAAAGGTACATTTATGTTAACTCTCATTTATCCTCCTAAATTTATTTTAGTTGTAGTATTTATAAATTTTTTTAACTATAAACCACTCATAAACTTTTTAAATCTCTTTAAGATAAGTATATTTATGTCAAGAAAAAGTAGAGGTATTAATGCTGAAAGAGATCTTATCCATAAGTTTTGGGAGAAAAGATGGGCTTGCATTAGAGTGGCAGGAAGCGGAAGCAGTCAGTTCCCAAGCCCAGATATTTTAGCAGGGAACGCTTTAAGAAAACTTGCAATGGAAGTTAAATTGACTACTAAAGACAGGCAGTATTTTAGAAAAGAAGAAATTAGAGATTTGCAATATTTTTGTGACAAATTTGGAGCAGAACCATGGGTAGGAGTTAAGTTTTTTAGAACTCCTTGGGTTTTTTTAACATTAGAGGACTTGGAAAGTAGTGGAAAAAACTTTGTTGTTAGTAAAGAGCTTGCTGAGCTCAGAGGATTTAGTTTTGAAGATTTGGTTCAAAGCTGAACTTTTGATGGACTAAACACATAGACATTTTTGTCATCGAAGTATCCACACATAAAGTTTTCTAAAGCTATACCTGTTCTTTGACTTAACATATAAGCGTAAAAATAAGTTTGAGTATGAGCGAATTTTTCTCTGTGAGCATTAGGTTTGAAGTCCCACACCCATATTTTTCCGTTTTCTATTCTTATTAAATCTATATGACCTGAAAGAGTCTTATTTGTTTTGAGTAGCTCTTCATATTTTTCGTGTTCATCAACATGCATCCATATCGGGACTTCCATAGCAATAGTTTTTTCATCGTAGGCTAAAAGAAATGTTTGGACATTTAGATGAGCATCATTATAGTAATTACTTTCAAGACCGAGACGGGCTAAAAGTTTTATTTCATGATCTTGATTTTGTATATCCGCATCTAAATTAACTTTTAGAACGCTACTTCTGGGACCTTTTAAGAAGTATTTATCAGGGCAGTTTTTAAGAGTTTCATATAAAAATTCTTTTAGTTTTGCATCTTCACAAATATTTTCTAATTTTTTTTTATGGACCTTAAAATAATACTTAGGACCATGATTTAAAACAGTGGTTAATATCATAAAAAAAATAAGTAAAGTAAGCTATAAAAAACTTACTTCTTTTTAGAAGATTTTTTCTTTGTAGTAGCAGCTTTTTTCTTAGCCGGCTTCTTTTTAGAAGAAGATTTCTTTGAAGAAGTTAACATTTTCTCAATTTTTTCTTCTTCCTCTAAAATCTGATTCTCAGTCTTTAAAACTTTAAGTACTAAAGCTTCTATGTGAGAATCAATCCTTGCTATTCTTCTTTCCATCAACACTAGCACTCTTAAACTATAAACTATAGCTGCTAAAGTTCCAATGATGATTCCTAAAATAACGCTTTCGACACCTGTCATAAATACACCTCATTGATTTTTATACTATATACGGGAATTGCTCTTTATATAAAGTTTTTGATTAGATTAAACAAAAGTTTTATATACTGATTAAGTCTTTTTTAGTATATAAATTTCATCAGGTGGTAACAAATGCTAAAAATGAAAAATATTACTGACGTATACGATATGAGAGTTTTTACTGATACAGGAGACTATTTTGGAGATATAGAGGAAGTTATTGTAACTAACACCAAGATTTTTGGTTGGAAAGTTAGGGCTACAAAAAATTCTTTTTTAACAAAAGTTCTTGGAAGCGCTAAAGGAGTAATAGTTCCTCATCAGCTGGTTAAAGATATTGGAGATATCATGATTATCAGCAAAACAGCAGTTCCAAGTTATAATCCTGATGAAGAATAAGGATTATATTCATTTTTAATTTTTTTATAAAAACATGAACAAGAAGAGCATTATATGGCTTTTTGTAATAATAGCGCTTTTTCTAGTTTTAAGATTGGTAATTTCTTATCAGACCCCTCATTTGAATTATGAGGCTTATGATACTCTAAGGCAGCTTGAGAATATACAAAGCACAGGTCTTCCTCTTTATTATGATGAAAGTAGTTTAGACGGACGAGATAAAATTGTTAGTCCTGCTTATTATTATTTTTTAGCATTTTTTGATCTTTTTTTAGATGAAAAAACAGTTACCAAAGTCATACCCAACATACTAGCAGTTTTATTGATATTAGTCGTGTATAAATTATCTTTACTTATAACTCAAGATGAAAATGTTTCTTTGATAACATCTTTTTTTTCAGGCATGATACCTTTATTTTGGGTCAGTACAATTAATAGCGCTAGTGTTTACATAGCAGTAATACTCTTATTTTTACTATCCACATATTATCTTCTTAGAGCTAACAAAGAACCCAAATATGTTTTTAGACTTATGATTGTATTAGTTTTATTAACGTTAACACACGCAATTTCTTTTGTTATATCACTTGGATTCTTGATATATTTAGCATTAGTAAAAATATATGGCTTCAGGGAGAGTTCTAGAGAACCCGAAATAATATTATTTTTCACTTTATTAGTTACGTGGCTAAACCTTATTTTGTATAAGAACGCGTTTTTAAGTCAGCAAAGCGTATTTGTTTGGCAAAATTTACCTCAAGCTTTGTTAACTACTACGTATGGAGAAGTTAGCTTAGTTAGCACATTTTATAGTGTTGGTGCTATAACACTAATACTTGGATTAATCGGAATATATCAAGGTTTGTTTGAAAAGAAAAGAAAATCAATAGCTTTATTTTCAAGTTTTGGCTTATTGTTTAGCGCTTTACTGGCTTTTAGATTAATAGAAATAGTTCTGGGCCTTTTGTTTATTAGCTTTATACTTATAATTCTTTCAAGTTTTGCAATAAAGAATTTTGTGAATAAGACTAACGCTTTCAAATTTAAATATGCAACTAATATTTTTTTAGTTCTTCTTATTTGTCTTCAGATTCTTACTTTTATACCTACTTTACTAGTTGCCCAAAGCGTTGCTTTAGATCCTCCTAGTTCAAGCGATATCGAAGCTTATAATTGGCTTGGAGAATTAAACGAAACAGTTATTGTTATGACAAGCCCTCACGAAGCTAGCGCTATGAGTTATTATAGTAAACAGTCTTTTGTTTTAGATAGAAACTTTATGTTAATACCAGACGTTAATTCAGTTTATTTTGACGCTACTAATATTTACGCTGATAGGTTTTTGACAACCGCTTTAACCAGGCTTGATAAATATGATGTAAATTATATTTTATTTAGCGAGTACACTCAAAGAATAAATGAAGAACTTAGATTTGTAGATGATTCGTGTATAACGTTAGCTTTCGATTCAAGTATAGGCAATGCTAGAGTTTATAGTGTTAATTGCAGAATAGGTGATAGAAATAGAGAAGATTAACTGGACAAGCATATTGCTAGCGATAAGTTTTCTTTTACCTTTGTTAGTATTATCTTTAAACGGATTTGTACTAGAGTCTAACTCTTATCTTCAATTAAGCTTAGGAAGTTATACTTATGACGAATTAGGAGAAAGAACACTTGACTTTAATTTGTATAGATTTTTATTTTCAGATCTTGATATTAGTTACTTAATAAGTCTTAGTTTAATTTTAGGAACGATAAGCACATTCTTATTTAACTTATATTTGAAAAAAGAAAGAGTAAATGAAAATAATAGGCTGTTGATTCTTACTTTGTTTATCTTTAATCCTGCATTTTTGTTTGTTTTTACCTCTACCACTCCTTTAGTACTTGCAGTTCCTTTAATATTTTTAACTTTGCTTTCGCACAAACA
>SKIS01000034.1 GCA_007116295.1 Candidatus Woesearchaeota archaeon
TCATTTCGACTCACCTACTGCTAAAAGAAAGTCGCCTTTTTTGCAAATCTTAGAGTTACTAACTTGCATAACTTCTCCTGAAATAGGTGAAGGTATGGGGTTTTTATTAGAGCCACGTAGTATTTCTCCAACTATTTGACCTTCAGAAACTTTCTCTAAAGGACTTACAAAAGGAATAAACAATCCTTCTCCTTTGCATACTACTCTATGTCTAATCAAACCCTTACTTAAAAGCTCAAGACCTAGGCCGTTATGTAACAAAACAGCCACTAGCTTAGAAACTACTAAGTCTATCTCTTTGTTTCTAAGATTTGCAAGACAATTAAGCTCTACTCCAAAGCCTTCAACTCCTAGTTTAGAAAGCTCAACACCTATTGCGCCATCGTAACCGTTTGAAACATTCCAAACTTGCTCTGGATCAAAAATCTTGACGTTTTTATCAAAATCTTTAAACTGTATTGCTGTTATGCATGTTTTGGAATGAAAACAATGCAAATCTATAACTAAATCGGTGTCTTTCAAAAAACTAGCTAGTTTAAAGGCTAGTTTTTCTTCGTGGCACCCATTTGGTTTTCCTGGAAAAACTCTGTTAAGATCTTTTTCAACAAAGCGCTTATTTAATCTTAAAGCTTTGTTGTTAACTCCGACTATTTCGAGTTTTCCTCTGTTTACTTTTAATTTCTTCAATTGCTCTGCAACAAGCAAAGGAGATTTCTCATCTCCATGAACGCCTGTTAAAATAACGATTCTAGGCGTTCCTTTTCCTTTACTTGTAATTTGCAGACTATCGTCTATTTTCATATTTATCACCTTGTAAATTTTCTATTGTTGTTTACTTTTTCTTACAAAGAAAAAAATAGTTTTTCACGACGATAAATCAAGCAGTCTACACCTAGATTGATTTTTCACTTCGCTTAACACTATTTTTTTAGTCTTAAGCAAAATAGAAGTAGAACACATAGCTAAAGCTAGAATTAAAAATTACATTTTTTAGCAATTTTTTAGCTATCATAACTTCTTAGAAATAATTTCTCATTTATATAATTTATTGTTACAACTAATTAGTGATGAAAATAAGGATTTTGAACATCATTTAACTTCTTTATATATTTCCTTTATTACACTCTCGAGTCTTGGCTCCTGTATGCTTAAATCGACAACATCCACACTTGACATAATATCTTTAAGAATTTTATTAATGTCTAGATCCTTACTAAGCTTAAGTTCTTTGTAACTTTTACCATCGACTATGATGTCTGCCTTTTTTAGGAGTGATTCAAATTTTTTCTTATTCTTAACTTTACTATAATCAATTTTAATGTTTGTATGCTTTACATATTTACTTTTAAGCTTTTTTAAACTACCGTCGTAAATAATGGTTCCTTTATCTATAATTACAACTCTGTTACAAACTTCTTCGATATCATCCATGTCGTGAGTAGTCAAAATAAAAGTGGTATTGAATTTCTTATTGACTTCATGTAAAAAATTTCTAATTTCATCTTTACTAATAGCATCAACGCCAATGGTGGGTTCATCTAAAAACAAAACAGGAGGGTTGTGAAGCAAAGAAGCAATAAACTCGCATTTCATCCTCTCGCCCAAGCTAAGATTTCTAACAGGTCGCTTAATGATTTCTTTAACACTTAGAAGGTTTGTTAAAAATTCTAAACGCTCCTCAAATATATCTTCTTCAATACCATAAATTTCTCGATGAAGATAAAAACTATCTACGGCAGGAATATCAAACCAAAGTTGGGACTTTTGACCAAAAATAACGCCTATATTTTTAACATATTTCTTTCTGTTCTTTAAAGGATTAAAGCCTAAAATATTAATATCTCCTGAAGTAGGATGTAAGATGCCGCACATCATCTTAATAGTGGTGCTCTTACCAGCACCATTAGGACCTAAAAAGCCAACTCTTTCGCCTTTTTCAATCTTTAGATTAATTCCTTTAACTGCCTCAACAAAGACAACATCTCTTTTAATCAAAGACTTCAAACTATTAAGCAAGCCTTCTTCCTTTTTGTAAATCTTAAAAGTTTTCTTCAAATCTTTCAATTCAATAATCATATTTCAACCTCCTGCTCCAGTATAATTTTTAATGGATTTTCTCCAAATATATAAACTAAGCATAAAAAATATTAGTGTTGTAAGGATAATTGTAAAAGGATAAACTAATTCAAATCCAATTAAAGCGCTGGCTGGATAATAACTAATAATAAATAAAGGAATAAATATACTAAAGCCAGTTTGAACAACTCTAGGATAAACATTTTTAGGATGTGAAGCGATATCCATAAACCTTTCAACTATCTCTATCAATCGAGTAACTTGAACATATTTCATAATTAAGCTAGAAATAAGCAGTATCATAGAAAAATAAAATAATAAAGCTAGTCCTATATAAACTAAAAATAAAAAGATATTGGGGCTTAGGCTGAGCTGTATGAAGGCGTATATTGCGATTAGAGAGCCTGCTAGCACTTCGGATAAGCTTTCCCAATCAAAACTTTTACCAAGTAATAAAACTAATTCGTCAACTGGTTTAATTAGAGTGAGTTCTAAATAGCCTGTTCTTACATCTGCTCCTGTATTAAAAAAGAAATTATAAAAAAAAGCTCTTCCAAGGCCAAATAAAGCTGTATAAATTCCTATGAATAACAATATTTCGTTAAAGTTCCAATCGGGATAGCTTGCGCCTGATTGATAAAGCAATATTATGAATAAGGGTGATGCGAGGCTCCAAAGAAGACTGCTTATAAGAGTGGTAAAAAAATCTAGTTTATAACTAAGCCTAGAACTTATTTTTAAACTCAAAAGTCTAAGGTAGGTTTTCATGCTCCGACCCCCTGAAAAGTCTTAACCCCTCTTCTCCAAAGAAAGTAAGCAATTAAACTAAAGATAATTAACTGAATCGCTCCATAAATTAATAAGAGTAGGGGGGTTATTTCAATTCCTAAAATAACATTATTTCCAACAAACAAAAAAGCAGGGATGAAATACATTAAAGGAAAGGGCGTTAATAATATTATGTACTGAATGATTTCTGGAAAAAAAGTTAGAGGCAGAATTCCTCCTGCAAAGAAATATCTTAAAAGTCTATAAATCCAAGTAATGCCGTTAGGATTTGTAAACCAAAAAATTAAAGTTCCCATAATAAGGGAAAGTAAGTAATTAATAAAGAAAGCAAATACGAAGCTTATTAAAAAAAGAGTTAGGTTAGGGGTTAAGAAAAAGTCAAAACCCAGCATTAATCCTACTACAAAAAGCAAAGGAATTGCTTCCATGACAAAAGCTAATATTCTGCCTCCTATTATTATCCAAAAAGAAAAAAAGGGATAACTAATAGGTTTAATTATGAATTTTATAAAATGACCTTCTCTAATACCATTATGAAGCTCAGTGGTTATATGGCTATAAGTAAAGACCAAGATTAATAAGCCAACAATATAATAGCCTACCATTTGGGTCAAATCGAAACCAGCGATGCTGGTATTAGGCGAATCTCCGAAGATAGACGTCCATAAAAAAAATTGAGTTAAAAAAAATATGGGAAAACTAATTAAGGTTAGAAGCATTTGGGGCCTATAAGCAACACCTTCTTTAATGCCCATTTTTATTATGGATAATACTGGTTTAAACATAAACTTGTTTGGTTGCATGCATTATATAAACATTATGAATAATAAAAGAATTTAAATAAAAAGTGATTAAAAAGTGATTATGGTCGATTATTTAGCTATAACAAATAAGTTTTTAGAAAAGTGGAGAGCCAAAGATGAAGTAATTGGAGCAGTGCTTGCGGGTGGCTACGTACTTGGAGATCCTTCGAAGCACTCTGATCTTGATATATGTATAATTTTAAGGGAAGATGCAGGGTATAGAGAAAGAGGGAATAAAATAATTGATGGGGTGCTTATAGAGTATTTTGCTAATCCAATAAAGCAAATTAAAGAATATGTTGAGCATGATGAAAAAAGTGGGCGGAAAATAACTGCTCATATGTTTGCAACAGGAAAATTAATATTTTCTAAATCAAAAAAAGTACAAAACTTAATTGAAGATATGAAAAAGGAACTAGAGAGGCCTTTTCCAAAGCTAAATTCTTTTCAAATAAAAGTAAAGAAATACGGTTTGTGGGATGGCTTAGATAACTTAAAAGAAATACAAAATGATAAAGCTTTTCACATAGCTTATTACAATTTACTTTATCAAGCTTACGAAGCTTATTTTTTATTCAAAAGAGAAGAAGTAGTAAGACCTTTCAGGTTACACAAATATATGAATAATAAGAAGTACAGAGAAAAATATGGGTTCGAACTAATAAAGGACAAAAAATTCAATTCATTACTAAAAAACTCTTTAGAGCCTCAATCTAATAAAAAAATGTTGGAAAGCATAGAGAAATTAGTAAATCATATAATAAAAGAAATGGGTGGATTAAAAGTAGACGGATTTAAAATAAGAGAAAAGCTAAAATGAAAATAATACTATTAGGAAAGCCAGGGGCTGGAAAAGGTACTCAAGCACAAAAACTTGCAAAAGAAGAAGGTTTTGAAATAATATCTACTGGGGATATAATAAGAAATGAAATAAAGCAAGAAACAAATGTTGGAAAACAAATAAAACAGTACGTTTCTAAAGGAGAGCTTGTTCCTGATGAATTCGTAGTGGATTTAGTGATATCTAAATTGGCTGCTGAAAAAATTATTTTTGATGGTTTTCCAAGAACTTTGGGTCAAGCAAAATTTTTAGAAGAAAAACTAAACATAGACAAAGTAATATTTTTACATGTAGATGATGAAGTAGTCATAAATAGGATAATAAACAGAGTTATAGTAGTAAAAGATGGTAAATCTTGTAGTTTCAAAAATCAAGAAGAAGCAAAAGAATTTGTTCAAAGAAATGGTGGTGAAATAAAGCAAAGAAAAGATGACTCCTTAGAAACCATAAAGAACAGGTTAAAGGTTTATCAAGAAAACACTAAGCCATTAATAGATTATTACAAATCTTTAAACAAGTTTGAAAGCGTTGATAGTGATCAAAGTATTCAAGAAGTTCATGATGATATTATAAAAAAAATTCATTCATGAGGGTTTTGCATAAGTGGTCTTTGTCTGAAGTACTGGTTGATAGGCACGAAAATATTTTCGTCAAGCTTGTAGCCTTTGTCTTCGAACAAATCTATGTATTTGTTGTATCCATCTAATGCTTTAGGTATATTTTTTCCAAACCACTCAATTTCTATGTCGTGGATAGGAATAGTTTTCAATGCTTTTGACTCATTAACATATCCAAGCACGCCATTGTGTATTTTGTATGTATTAGGTTTCAATTCGTGAACGCCTTCATATTCATTCACTTTTCCACTAAATCTTTCAATTAATTCTTCTAATTCAATTTGGTTTTTTGGTTCTGTTCTTACTAACTTTTTAAACATTTTTCTCGCCTCCGTTACTTCAAGTAACAATAATTTAAGTAAGAAAGAATATAAGTAGTTGTGTTGTAGAAATAGCTACAACAATTAATAAAAAACTCTCTTTTAGTAATATTTAAATAAGGATATTAATAATAAATAACCATGTCTATACTAAACAGATTAGCTTATAATTTCAGATTAGCAATTTCTAGGAATCATTCTACTATAACACAAATATTTGCAAGCGCAGATTTAATGGCAAACAAAGATGTAGAAGTGGCAGAAAATCTAATAAAATATGAAAAAGAAGATCAAGACGTAGCAAGATTTAGAAGAAAGTACTATTCTGATAGCGCTAAAATAAAAAAATTACTAGAAAATCAAAACACAAAAAGTTCTCTTTCTCAACTAGAAAAATCGGAATCTCAATACTTACAGCAAGTCACTAAAGAAGTAGAAGATATAAAAAAAATCATAGAATTATGTAGCAAAATGATTCAAAATGAACAAATAAGCATAATATATGATATGAGAAGACCTTTATATCAATTCTCTCACTTTGAAAAAACTTTATCAAAAACCCTAAAAAAAGTCGCTATCAACACTCAATATAGCAAACAAATAACGGATATATTAATTAGTATAGCAAAAAAATACAGGGACTTAGCAAATCATGCTTTAGAATTAGGAAACAGAGCTCAACTAATAGCAATACCAAATTCATCTCAAGGAATAGTAATGTCTATGAGTAAACTAACCCTTTCAAAGCAAAAACTAAACGGAAAAACAACCAGTATTGTAAATAGTATAAAAAAACTAGAACAAACTTTTAAAGAACTAAAAAATCACAAATTACTATCTCCTAAAGAAAGCCAAGAAGTCTTAGAAGCAATATCTCAATTTAAACAATCTTTCTACGAGTTAGAATCATTTTGTATTGACAGAGTTGACGCGTCTGCGACTCTTTTAAAAGAAGCTCGAATATTACAGATATCTAAGTTTAAAGAACTTGAAGAAATACATCAAGAAATTAGTGAGTTGACAAAGGCTCAATCAGGAACAAAATCTGAGACTCTTCTAAAGAAGGTTGATAAAACCATAAAGAAACTTGCAGATTCAAAAAGACTAACCAAATCAAGAAATGAACGTATAGAAAGAAAATTAATGAGAGAGATAAATAGAGATAAAATTGCTCTTGAAAGAGTGGAAAGAAGAGCTGTTTTAGATGTTGACAAATCAAAAGGATTATTTGAAAATTTAAGCACA
>SKIS01000048.1 GCA_007116295.1 Candidatus Woesearchaeota archaeon
AAATATTCTCTTTACTTATAAATTTGGCTTACGAAGATTTCAGTAAAGTCTTAGAACTCATAAATTTATCAAAGCAATTTTGTGATAATTTTTTATTTTTAAATTATGAGTTAATAAGGCAAGATGAGAGAAAAAAAGTTTTGGAAAGCATAAAAACGACTAACTCTTATTTTCTATTAACTTATTCTCAAATAAAAATAAAAGAATTTGATGGTCATAAAAAAATATATTTCTATAAAACAAGCAATATAAATTCGGATGATTATTTTCAAAACAAAGGAATTTACTCTGCTCCTATAATTCCTTCAAATCCTATAAGTAAGATGTCCCTTGAGGATTGGCAAAGATTTCTCAAAGAAAAAGGCTTAGGGGCTATAATAAGTGGCGGATTCATAAAAACAAAGTTCAGTGAAATAAACGATAAATCTATGAAATACTTCTTAGAAAATATAAAGAAAATAACTCGAACTGTTGCTATGAAAAACTCTTTTATGCGTAGAAACATAGATATTCTATTTCCTAATTTGCTATATGATTTCAAACAAATATTTTCGTATTACAGCATAATTCTAGATGTTGAAATAGATGTTGAAGACGATTTTTTAATCCAAAAAATTTCTCAAATGCAATTATTCATACAAAAATTTAGTGAAAATCAGGAAACTATATTCAAGTCTTGTAGTCTTCCTGCAAGTCAAAAAATTCAGCTGGCTTTTAGTGGAAAAACGAGGTTGTTGAAAGGAGAATTTAGTGAAAGCTATTTAGTTGAATCATTTGAAAAATATGATTATTTAACTCATGCCTTTTTTAAACAGCCTAATAAAAATAATGCTGACTTGAAAAATTACTTAAAATGAAAGCAATAGATACGTGGAAAAAAAACTTGAAAAAAGTTTGGAAAGAAGGAAATGTGTATGTAGATCAAAGTAACAGAAGATGCAGGGAACTTTTAAATCAAAAAATTGTCATAAAAGAAGATTTGGAAGGGCCAATAAATTATATGTTAAGTAAAGATGATTGGTTTTATCCTTCTAAAAAAGAAATAACTGAGGCCGTATTAAAAAAGATTCATGTTCCTGTTTACAAATATACTTATGGTGAAAGACTTTTTAATTACAGAGAAAAACTAGATCAAATATCTCGCTTTGTTGTGCCTTTGCTTAAAGAAAAGAAAAGATCTCGAAAAGCGATCCTTTTAACTTATGATCCTTTAAGTGACTCTGATGTGCTATTGGGTGATACTCCTTCTTTAATTTACATTAGCTTAGTTATTAGAAAAGATAAGTTATTTTTAACAGGTCATTTAAGAAGCAGTGATTTATTTTTTGGTTGGCCTGCAAATCTTTATCAGCTAAGCATAATACAAAGCTATGTGGCTCGTGAGCTTGGTGTTGAGTGTGGTGATATAACTACTTTTAGTAATAGCTTGCACATATTTGAGGATTGCGAGGACTTTTTACAAAAATTAATAAAGTAAGCAATCTTAAGGTTATTTCATGAAAGAAATTCCTAAAGTAAAAAAGATTTCTAAGGATGAGCAAATTGACATTCTTAAAAAAGAGCTTGAGAGAAAAGATAAGATAATAGAAAAGCTTCGTGAAGAAAAAGAATTACTCTTCAAATTATCTATTAAAAACACGGATAAGCTTATTCAGTCTTCTTCAAAGAAGATTGATTGAGAAAATCTTTTAGTTTCAAAAAGTCTTCTTTCAAAACTTCTCTAAGCTTAGGGTTATAAAGCATGGCTGCAGGATGATAAATTGGAAAAACGTTGTAGTTTCTTATTTGTTTAATTTTTCCGTGTAGCTTTGTTATGCCTGGTATTTCTTTCATTTTGCTCACTTCAAAATTTGCCAGAACAAATTTTGTACTATAATTGCCTAGGGTGCAAATAACTTTGGGTTTTATTATGTCTATTTGATTTAAAAGATAAGGAGTGTGGTTTTCTATTTCTTCTGTCGTTGGATCTCTGTTGCTTGGGGGTCTATATTTTAATATGTTAGCTATGTAAACATCCTCTATGCTTAGTTCTATTGTCTGAAGTAATTTATCGAGCTCTTTTCCGGAGGCTCCGACAAAGGGAATTCCTAGCTCGTCTTCTTTTGCTCCGGGGGCTTCTCCTATGAATAATATGTCTGCTTTAGGGTTGCCTTTTCCAAACACTAAATTTTTAGCATTATCTTTCAAAAGCAAGTTTTCTTTCTTTATTTTTTCTTCTAACTCTTTCAAATCACTCATTTTCTACTATAAATTAGTAACCTTTAAAAACTTGTCTTAAAATAAAAACTTTATGGGTGAGGTTCAAAAAAGAGGTCAAGCCGCGCTAGAATTCTTAACTACGTATGGTTGGGCGTTTTTAGTTATACTTGTAGCTATTGCTGCTATTGCTTATGTAGGGGGGTTTGACTATGAGAGATATGTTCCTGACAGATGTAATTTTGGAGGTCAATTTAGTTGTCTTTCGAGGCAATTCGTTTTAGCTGAAGATCATGCAGCTTTTACAGTTAGAAGTCTTTCTAATACAGATTTGGTTATAACAGACATATCTTATAGGTCTTTTCATAGTGAATCTTTCAATTCTTGTGCTCCTTGGGAAGTAGATGATGTATCTGTGTCTGAGGGAGAAGACGTAATAATAAGGTGTTATTTTAACGCTACGGATGTAGATTATTTTAATGTTAGGGTAGATCAAAAAGCAAGGGTTTATTTGAGGATATCTCATAGGTCTGCTCAAGATTTAACTGGCTCTTTAGCTAGGAATTCTCAGGGAGAGATTTATGCTAATGTAGAGGCTCTTTCTTAAAAATATTCTTAAAAAAACGAAAACTTTATATATAACTCACATGTTCGTTGATTTAAAGTCAACAAGAGGTAATGCTTATGACAAAAAAAGAATCTAAAAAATCTGAGACTCGAAAACTCAAAAACCAAATAAATGAATTAGAAAATGATTTGAAAAGAAACCATGCCGAATTTCAAAACTATAGAAACAGAGTAGAAAAAGAAAAAGAACAATTAACAAAAACAGCGAGTAAAGACCTCATAAAAAAAATGCTTCCAATCCTAGACAACTTAGAGCTAGCCTTAATAAACAACAAAAAACAAGACGACTTCACAAAAGGAGTAGAAATGATTTACGCTCAACTAATAGAAACACTAGAACAAGAAGGACTCCAAGTAATAAAAAACGAAAAATTCGACCCAAAACTACACGAAGCAATACTAATAGAAAAAGGAGAAGAAACCAAAATAATAGAAGTACTACAAAAAGGATACATGCTAAATGACAAAGTCATAAGGCATAGCAAAATAAAACTTATGAAAGGTGATAAAAAATGAGTAAAGTAATAGGAATAGATTTAGGAACTACATTTTCAGCAATAGCAGTAATGGAAGGAGGAAAACCAGTAATAATACCAAGCGAAGAAGGAGACAGAACAACTCCTAGCGTGGTAAGCATAACAGAAGAAGGAGAAAGACTGGTTGGAAGCACAGCAAGAAATCAAGCAATAATAAACCCAGAACACACAGTACGAAGCATAAAAAGACACATGGGTGAAGACTACTCAGTAAAAATACACGGAAAAGACTACTCTCCACAAGAAATAAGTGCAATTATACTACAAAAAATTAAAAGAGATGCAGAAAACTACTTAGGACAAAAAGTAGACAAAGCAGTAATAACAGTACCTGCCTATTTCAGCGATAGCCAAAGACAAGCAACAAAAGACGCTGGAAAAATAGCAGGACTAGAAGTTCTAAGAATAATAAACGAACCAACAGCAGCAAGTCTAGCATACGGACTTGAAAAACAAACAGAACAAACAGTACTAGTCTTTGACTTTGGAGGAGGAACATTTGATGTATCCATACTAGAACTAGGCGACGGTGTGTTTGAAGTAAAAGCAACAAACGGAGACAACCACTTAGGAGGAGATGACGTAGATGAAATAATAATAGACTACTTAGCAGAAAAATTCAAAAAAGAAAACGGAGTAGACCTAAGAGAAGATAAAACAAGCTACCAAAGACTAAAAGAAGCAGCAGAAAAAGCTAAAATAGAGCTGAGCACAAAACTAAAAACAAACATAAACTTGCCGTTTATAACAGCAACAGACAAAGGACCAAAACATCTAAACGAAGAACTTTCAAGAGCAAAATTCGAAAGTCTAATACAAGACATACTAAAAAGACTAGAAACACCAACAAAACAAGCACTAAAAGATGCAAACATGAAAGCATCAGAAGTACACAAAATAATATTTGTAGGTGGAAGCACAAGAATACCTGCGGTGCAAAAACTAGTAGAAGAATTAACTGGCAAAAAAGGAGACAAATCAGTAAACCCTGATGAAGCAGTAGCACTGGGCGCTGCAATACAAGGAGGAATACTGGCAGGGGACGTAAAAGACGTACTACTACTAGACGTAACACCTCTAAGTCTGGGAATAGAAACACTAGGAGGAGTAATGACTTCTATAATAGAAAAAAACACAACTATTCCAACAAAGAAAAGCAAAGTATTTAGCACAGCAGAAGACAACCAAAACTCAGTAACCATACATGTACTTCAAGGAGAAAGGTCTATGGCTGCAGACAACAAAAGCATGGGGAGATTCGACTTAGTAGGAATACCGCCTGCGCCAAGAGGAGTACCTCAAATAGAAGTAACATTTGACATAGACGCAAACGGAATAGTAAACGTAAGTGCAAAAGATCTTGGAACTGGAAAAGAGCAGAAAATAAAGATAACAAGCACAACAAATCTTTCAGAAGAAGAAATAGAAAAGATGAAACAAGACGCAGAAAAAAACTCTGCAGAAGACGAAAAGAAAAGAAAAGAAATAGAAACAATAAACAAAGCAGACAGCACGGTTTACAGCACAGAAAATATGCTAAAAGAGTTCAAAGAAAAAGCAGACAGTAAAAAATTAGAAGCTGTCCAAAAAGAAATAGATGAACTAAAAAAGCTGCTGGAAGCTGAGAAAAAAGACATCGAAAAAATAGAAAAACAAACAGAAGCAGTAAATAAAAAACTTCAAGAAATCAGCACCGAGATGTACCAAAAAGCAGCTCAAGAAAACAAAGAAACATCATCAAAAAAAGAAGATGAAGAAGACGTTGTAGATGCTGAATACGAAGAAGTAAAAGAAGATAAAGAAAAGAGCAAAAAATAGGTTTAATCAACCTATTTTTTTGCCCAAAGCTTTATTTACTAGCATCAAAACCCATTCAAAATGAGTAAAGACTACTATGAAACACTAGGCGTAAGTAAAAACTCTTCTAAGGATGAAATAAAAAAAGCTTACAAAAAATTAGCGAAAAAATACCATCCTGACATAAACAAACAAGAAGATGCAGAAGAGAAATTTAAAGAAATAAATGAAGCTGCATCAGTACTATTAGATGATCAAAAAAGAAATCAATACGACCAAGTGGGTCATGAAGGATTCAAACAGCAAGCAGGTACGGGATACTCTGACTTTGGATTCGGACAAGGATTTGGAGGCTTCAATCAATCCTTTGACATGGACGATATAATGAACATGTTTTTTGGAGGGGGAAGAAGAAGACAAACAAGAACAGGAGATGATTTAAGAATAAATATTTCTCTTGACTTAGAAGAAGCAGCATTTGGAGTTGAAAAAGAAATTACGATAAGAAAAAAAACTCCTTGTAAAAAATGCGATGGAAAAGGAGGAGAAGTTAAAACGTGCTCAAAGTGTGAGGGGCGAGGTCAAGTAACAACGGTGAAACGAACTCCTTTTGGAGCATTCCAAACAGCAACTATTTGTCCTACTTGCCAAGGAACAGGCCAAGAAATAACAAAAGAATGCTCTGAATGTCACACTAGAGGATACAACGCTGAGGAAGTACAGCTAAAAATAGAAATACCTCAAGGAGTAGATGACGGCACAAGACTTAGAATGACTGGCCAAGGAGATGCAGGAGAAAGAGGCTCGCAGCCAGGAGACTTGTACGTTTTTATATCTGTAAAAGAACATAAATACTTTAAGAGAAAAGGAAACGATATCTTCGTAGAAGTGCCGATAAGCTACGCCCAAGCAGTATTTGGAGACACAATAGAAGTTCTCATTCTGAAAGGAAAAGCAAATCTAAAGATACCTGCAGGAACTCAAAGCGAAACAGTTTTTAAAATGACAGGTAAAGGAATACCTAGAACTCAAGGATTTGGAAGTGGAGACCAAAGAGTGAAAGTAAGAGTCCAAGTTCCAAAAAAACTTTCTAAAGAGCAAAAAAAGATATTGAAAGAATATGAAGCTTCTTTAGAAAAA
>SKIS01000045.1 GCA_007116295.1 Candidatus Woesearchaeota archaeon
ATAATTCTTTTTATGAGTTTGAATTCTTTTATTACACTCTTTATTTTTGGATTCTAATTGCTTTACTCTTTTTTCCCAATGTTTCATTTCTTTTGTTTTTTTAGCTAAGTTTTTCTTTGTTAGAAGCCTTTTTACATATCTCTTGGTTTTCTTTGTTATTAACCTTTTTTTGTAATCTCTTATTTTTTTGTTATTAGCTTTTATCTGGTCTTCATATTTTTTTACGTATCTGTCTTTTTTTGTTTCCAATTTTTCTATTCTTGGCTTTATCATTTTTTTTAGATGAGCATGGTTTTTTTCAACAACTCTATCCCTATCCGGACTTGTAGCTTCAGTTATTGTACTAATAAAAAACTTTGTTTTAACATCGTATTTTGTTTCTCTTAAAGCATATTTTATTGTTTGAGCAATGTTTCTTTTATGTCTTATTATATCTACATCTTTAGGTATATATGTTGACCAAGTAATACTTCCTAAATGATTTCCAACAGGAATAGACTTGGTTGTTAAATCAAACATGAAAGGTCCTTTTAGTGGGAAAGAATGTTTATTGAAAGGCTTTACTTGACAAACAATTTTTAGATGAGGAACGTATGTTTGAGCTTTTGTTAAAGATATTTTTATGTGAGTTTCATCACTATGCTTTTTTACTTGGGAAATTAAGTCTTTTAAGTTTTTAGTGTTTTGAGATGGTTTTTGAATAGTTGTCTTCGCTTTTCTTTTAGTGGAAGAAGAGCTTTTTTGTTTTACGACCTTAGCCTTTTGTTTTAAAACTATATTTCCTGTTATTTGAGGCCTAGTTGAAGGCTCATTTATCCACTTTATTTCTTTATCTTTCAGTGGACCGCTATGGTAAGTATAAAGCCATCTGGAAGCTATTGTTTTTTGCTTATTAATGATAGAGTTATTATAAACAAACATTCCTGTTTTCAAATTACTTATTTTTGATTTTAAATCACTAGGCGCCATATCTAAAGCAGTAGCAACTTTTTCAATATCGTTTTGAGTTCTAAGCTTACCTATAAATCTAGTCCCTAGATTTCCAAGCATTTTGTAATCTATATCTCCTGGGTTTTGAGTTGCTAAAATTATACCAAGTCCGAATGCTCTTGCTTGTCTTACTAGTAATTCTAATATTTTCTTTATAGGAGGATTGCTTGGAGGTGGAGGAAGAAGACCTGCTATTTCATCGATGTATAAAATGTATTTTAATTTTTGACTTCCTCCTTTTTCTAATAAGAATTTGTATATTTCGTAAAGTATTTTTTCCACTACCAATCCTTTTTCTTCTTGACTGTGGACGCTTCTTAAATCATATATGTTTAAATTATTTTTTTTGTATTGCTCTTTTATATCTATTATTTCTCCTTGTTTCCAAGCTCTTTTTGAAGGACTGCTTAAAAGAAGGTTTATACTAGACGCCGCCTTTAATCGATCTTTTTCTTTAACAAAACTTTCTAATGGAAGGCTTCCAATATTATCAAAAGGAGGATTAATTATTAACTCTATTAGCTTATGTATAGTTAAATCTTTTTTTTGCTCCCAGCTATGTATTATTATTTGAGATATTAAAGATTGAATTTTCTCAGAGTTACTTTTTATACTTGCAAGTTGAGTTATGCTCGCACTTAGAGGATCTACAAAATTAGCAACTTCTGTTATGTCTAAGTCTTTAAAGTGTTTTGGACAACTAAGGTCGGGCATTAGGCTTACAGGTATACCCGTATTACTTTTTGGAGTGTATATTTTTGTATCGTGTTTTAAATTAGCAGAGCTGCCAAGCTCATCGAAATGTTTTTGAGCAACTTTTTGGGCTTGTCTATTGTTAACAAAAGGTCTGAAATCATATTTTTTATTATAAATAGCTAATCCTCCTATGTCTCCTTTAGGATCTATGGCGATGACAGGTATTCCTTTTGATAATGCTTCTTCTACTAAGACCTTACACATCACAGTTTTACCACTACCCGTAGTTCCTAAAACTGCTGCATGTCTAGTTAAATGTTGAAGATTGAACTTGACATCTTCACTTATAAAAACATTACTCATATGTTAATTGTTTTATTGCAATATTATTTAAATATATCTAAACATATATAAAAAAGAAGAATGTTCGCTAACTGGTTGAACCTGTAGCGCAGCCTGGATAGCGCGAGTGCCTCCTATATCAAAGCAAAGATTCGGTGAGGCTTTGCTACAATTGGTGAGAGCACTAGGTCGAGGGTTCGAATCCCTCCAGGTTCGTAAGAAAGTTGGAGGTTGAGAACAAAGTGACCGCACCTCCAGGTTCGTAAGGAAAACAAAACATGAAAAACAAAACAGTCATATGGATATCATTTATAGTAGGACTTTTAGCCTTTATCTATGCTATGTGGGAATTTTCTTTTGATGATATTTTAAATAATCACTACGGTACTTTAGAAATGGTTTTTCTTTACATCCTAGTTGTTTTAATAATTCAAGTTTTGCTTACCTATAGATGGAAAATAATACTTAATTCTCAAGGCATACAAATGAATATTTTTGAACTTAATAATATAAGAATGGCTGGGCAAGCTATAAGTTTCTTAACCCCTGCTGCTCGACTTGGAGGTGAACCTGTTAAAGCAGCTATTTTAGCTAAAAAAAAGAAGTTAACTTATAAAAAAAGTTTAAGCAGCATAGTCATAGATAAAAGTTTAGATATAAGTAGTTCAGGAATATTTTTTGTTCTTGGAATATTTTTATTATTACTAACATTTAGTGTTAATCCTCAAACATATACAGTTTTAGTTCCTGTTGCTGCAGGAATACTTGCAATCATATTCGTTTTTAATTATTATATGATTAAAGGAAGAACTCTTTTAGAGAGAATTATAAGTATTTTGGGATTGAATAAGATTACAAAGGTTTATGATTATATTGTAAAAATAGAGGAACCTATGATTTTTTTCTATAAAAAAGATTTTAGAAAGTTTTTGAAAGCGACACTAATTAGTGCAACGACTTGGTTTTTTATGTTTATAGAATACAGTATCCTTGCAAGAATAGTGGGTGTTAACATAGGCATAGTGGAAGTTTTTGTCATAGTTAGTGTTATAGGTCTTGCGTATATCGTGCCTATACCTATGGCGTTGGGTGCTTTAGAACTTGGTCAAGTCGGTGTTTTCCGATTTTTAGGGTTGGGAGCTAGTGCAGGTATAGCTTTGGCTTTGATTGTTAGAATTAAAGATATTGTTTTAAGTATAATAGGTTTGTTCTTAGTTGGTTTTTATGGAGTTAAACTTAAGGAAGTCTGGGAAAAATAGGTCATAAACTTTTTTTCTTCAAAAAAGAATGGATTTGTTTCGATACAACCTCTGGATTTGAAAGATTTATGTCGTGAGGCGCGTTTGGAATTATTTTAAGTTGTGAGTTTCGGATTTCTTTTTTCATTTTTTTGCTTATTGGTAGAGGAGTTAAAAAGTCTTTTTCTCCAACCATTAAAAGAGTAGGCGCTTCTATTTCTTTTAGCTCGTTTTCCTTATCCAGTGTTATCATAGCTTTTAAGCATCCTAAAACTACTGCGCTGTTTGTGTGTCTTACGCTTTTTAGCCAACGTATTACCACATTACTTTTGGGCACGAAATCAAAGTCTTGTATTATTTGTTTTATTAGGAATTTTTCGCTATAGTTATTTATCCATTTTTTTAGATAATTAGTTAAATATCCTCTTGTATCGTAGTATTTTAGAGGATTTTCATAAGATGTATCTAAAAGAACTAAAGCCTTGGGATCTTTATAACGTTGGATAAAGTCTAAAGCTATCATGCCTCCCATACTATGACCTATTAAAACGTATTCTTTTATTTTTTCTTTGATCAATACTTTTTTTATGTCACTTGAAAAATGTTCAAAAGAGTAGTCCTTAGGATTGGGATGCTTTGTGCTTTTACCAAACCCTCTTAAATCCATTATTAAAACAGAATATCCTTTTTTAGAAAGAAATTCTTTTTCTTTTTTCCAAACATTTCTATTATGAACCCATCCATGAATAAATACGAGTGTTACCTTTTCATTTTTTGTATATTCATAATATATTTCGTGATCTTGAGAAGTTTTTAAAATAGTCATTTTAGATTTTTCTTTAAGAGTGACATGACTTGTTTGCCATCTGCCTTACCCGCTAATTTTTTCATAATTGACCCCATCAAAGCACCTATTGGAGCCTCAGGATTATTTTTTATTGCGACCAGTACTTCTTTTTCTACTTCTTTAGGCGTTAGCTTTTTGTATTTTGAAAATAAAGGTTTTTTATCTCTACTTTCTTTTAGTATTAGTGCTACGCTGTCAAAACTTATCTCTCCTTTAGATAGTGATTCAAACAAAGCTTGTTCATCTAAATATTTTAACTCTCCTTCTTTTTGTGCTTCAGGTATTTTTTTTAATATGATATCCGCTATATTAGTAGAGGATAATTGTTTGGAAGCATATTTTTTGAAAAGAGATTCGAAATCTTTTTTTGTTTTGCTTTGTGTTTTCACAACTTGCTTGGCTAAGTCTTCGCTTAAATCAAATTCTTGCTTATATCTGTGAATTTTTTGTTTTAATGTTTCGGGAACTTCTATCTGAAATACTTCAGGGTTGATGATTTCCACATCTGTTTCAGGATACATTCTATCTGCACCAGGCATAGGTCTTAGATAACTAGTAGTGTTGTCAGTCTCTGCTTTTCTTACAGCACTTTCTACTTCTTTTTTTTGATTTATTAAGTTTAATTGTCTTTTTATTTCATTATCTACAACTTTTGGTATACTTTTAAAATCTTGAAAGCCTTTTATCTCTGTTCTAGCACCACCCTTTATGCTTATATTTACATCTTGCCTTATGCTTCCTATTCCTCTTTTTACATTTTTTATACTTCTTATTAGCATTCCTATATGTGCCGCTACTTTTTTTACTTCTTCAGGTGTTTTCATATCAGGAGCAGTAGCTATCTCTAAGAGAGGTATTCCCAACCTTGATAAATTGTATGTGTCTTGGTTTTTTGTTCTTGTTATTACTTGGCATGCTTCTTCTTCTAGGCACAGACTTTCTATGCCGTACTTTTTGCCATCAACTTCTACATATCCATTTGTTCCTATTAGTGCAGTTCTTTGAAAACCACTTGTGTTAGAGCCATCAATAACTGTTTTTCTCATAAATTGAATTCTATATCTTACTTTTAGATTTAGAAGACTTGCCATTTTTAGAGCTGCTTCAACAGCTTCCTTGCTTACTGGATGAGGAGGCTCGTCGTCAGTTTCTACTAAGCAATTTATTGATTTGTACCCTCCATAAACAAATTTTTTGCTTTTTTCCTGTTCAAATTTAGCTGCTTTATCTATTAGCCCGCTTTCACCAGCACTTGCTCTTAGAGTTCTTGTAAAAGTAAAGTCTGGTTTGTCTTTGCTTATAATTGTTGGGCAACTACAAAAAAGTTTTCTTCCTTCTAGTTGTTGATGAATTTCTATTCCTGATTTAAAGCCTAACTTTTCGTAATCCATATTATAGTGTGCTCCTACTGTTTATTTCTCCAACTAAGTTTGAGGAGTAAAGCTTTTTTACGTCTTTTTTGTGATTGCTCAATAACCAAACCAGTTTTATATATGCTGTTTCAGTAGACATAGCTAAGTTATGGCCTAGTATTCCTTCGTTTTTCAGATGTCTTCCAGGCCTATAAACGTTTAGATTTATTCTTCCATACACTGTCTGAGTAGTCATGGCTATAGGTATTTTTTTTGCTAATTCTTTTATTTTTTCAAATACTTTTTTGTTATCTTCTGTGTGGCTATCGAATTTTGTTATTGGAAAATGACCCAGTCCTGTTCCTTCTAATATTAAACCATCGTATTTTTTGTAGATATCAAATTCTTCTGGCTTTAAACCTGGTCTTGCTTTTAGTATGCCTACTTTTATTTTTGGATTGAACTTTGTAGGACTGAATTTTTTTGTGTTTTTTAGTTTTCTGTGGATTTTTATTTTATCAGGTAACGTAATTGTAGCAATAGTTCCTCCTGTCAATGATTTGAAAGCATCTCTTCTAGATGAGTGTAATTTCATAATATTTGTTCCTTCTAAAATATCACAAGAGTTGTCATTAAGTGAATTATGCATACAGACAAACACTCCTGGCATTTTTTGGTTTATCCAATTTACAGCAGCTATAAGGTTATTAGCAGCATCACTGCTTGGACGATCACTACTTCTTTGACTTCCCACTATTACTAC
>SKIS01000003.1 GCA_007116295.1 Candidatus Woesearchaeota archaeon
ATAGCTGTCGCTCCCACTATGTGTAAATAAGTTTTTTCTTCTGGACTATTATCTCCCATTAAGAACATGCTTGGCGAATTATCAATTAGTATAAAACTATCTGGAACATCTTTTTCTTTTTTGTAAGATTTTCCTTCTTTTCTAACCCAACTCTTGGTTATTCCTGGAAGTATTCCTGGGGTGCTAAAACTATCCACTTCATTTATAGGATCTGAAAATCCAAAAGGTTTATGGCTATGAGGGTATAAACTTTTATTTAGTTGAGTTTCTCGTTTTTTTATAGGTATGGCGTATTTTGCTGCTAACGCTGAGTAAAAATTAGCTGCTATTTCTAAAGTTCCTTTTCCTATACCCATCCCGTTTTTTTGGTTTTGATCTTTGGTCTTGTTTATTAGTTCTTCTCCTAAAACTTCTTTTACTATTTCTTCGTATTCTTTAGCGTTTTCACATTCTTTTGCAAAGGTTTTCAAACCTCTACGTATTTCGTTTTCTGTGAAGTCTTTAAGACTCTTGCCTGTTCCTTGTCCAGGGAGTCCTCCTTTCATAGAGTCTTGGCTTTCATAGTCTTTTAGGATCATTACGAAATCTTTGAAGCTTTCTTTTTCAAAAATTTTATTTGTATAATCAATTTCTTTTAATTTTTCAATAACTTCTTTTGGATGCATGTTAAGATTTCTTTGTATTTCTTCAACTAATCCTTTTTCGTTTAAATCAATACCGAAATCTTCTTTTGAAACAGCTTGGTACAATCCATACATTAGTTTTCCAAAGTAATCCTCTTTAGGTATTCCTAGTGCTTTTCTTACTTTAGGCGTTGTTTTCATCCCCAAATCCTTTGCTTGATAAATATTTGTTTGAGCTTCATTAAATGCATATCTTAAGTTACTTATTTGGGAGTTATTAGTCAGGTCTTTTGCTGCTTTTTGAAGTCTTAAGATATTAACAAAGCTTCCTGGAAACTTAGCGAAGTGTACCATTTCATGAGTTAAAATATCTTCAAACGCATCTCTTGCAGGTATTCCTTTTTCTTCAAGTGTTTGTATAAAGTTTTCATTCACTCTAACTTCTAGGTTTTTTAGATCTATTTGTGCGTTGTCTATATTAGAATCTAGTTTTGGTTGTGGTAACTGTGGGTAGTTGAGTATTTTTCTACTTTTTTCCCATTCTTCTTTCATTATTTGTTCGTATTTTTCAGTTGCCATTTTTAGTTTCCTTTGCTTTTTCTGTTTGGTTTGCAATATTCAAAGTAGATGTTGGCTTGATTTAGTTTATGGATATTTATTCCTTGCAAACCAAAAAATTCAGGAGTTTTTATTATGTGGCTTAGGTCCATATCTAAATCTTTAAGATTGTGAAGTCTAATTCGTCTCTTTCCATAGTCTTTGTCAGGGCCTATGTTAATACAAGTATTGCGTTTATGTACGAAGTAGTGATTTGTGTTTGTAGGATATTTTCCTGATATCCAGGTCCAGTCTCCTAATTCGTATATCTGCATTAAGTTATCATATTCTTTTTGGCTTTTGATATTTAAAAAAACATGCGAGCCCATAGGAAGCAGTTCTATTTGGGGTCTTTCAACTAAGATAGGTTTCCTTGCGTCTCCGTATTTTTTGGCTAGTCTTTGTAGGTTTTTGTTTAGCATCTTATGAGTCTTTTAGGTCTTTTGCCAAGTCGTAAAACAGAGGGTGGCCTACTCCGTCACCGGCGAGAGCTTCTGTTTCTCTTAGCGCTTTTTGTATATCATTGTTTCCTATTAGCCCCAGTACTCGTTTATAATTATCTTGGCTTTCAAAGAATCTTTTTTGTACTCCGGGAAGATTTTCTGTCCCTCGTCCTAATAGCATTTTGGTTATGTACAGATTTAGAGGATCTTCTCGTTTATCGTCTTTAAATTCGTTTATTGTTTGAGGAGTCCAATTTATTTTGTGCCAAAGAGTGTATGGTGCTACTTTAATTATGTGCTCTAGTTCTACTTCTTTTTTTCCTTGTAGCCACGCCAAAGATTTTGCGTAGTTAACTAAAGATTTGTTTGTTCTATTACTTCCAGAACCTGTGAATGTTGAACTTAAGTAAGATCCATTTTCTAGATTGATAGGGTCTATACTTCTTTTTTGTCCGTAATTAGCTTCAACGTTAAGTTCAGATATTAAAAAGGTGAGGTATATACTTGCGTCTTCACTTAAGGAGATGTTTTTTATTTCTTGTTTTATTTCTTGTTCTTCTTCTCTTGTCAAGACAGGGAATCCTTTTTGGTTTAATATTTCTTTTTGATCGTGGATTACATCTTGCAAAGCTTTCATATTTTCTTCGTAGGGCTTGCCCGAGCTTAGTATATCTAGTGCTTTTTGGGTGAGCTTTTTGTTGATTAGTATTTCGTCTTGTGAGTTAGTATGGTTTTCAGCTATTACTAAGGAGTTTATTACTCCTGGAAACTTTGATTCTGTTGCCACGTCAAATCTATCTAGTATTGGTGGTATGATATCATTATTTCCGCTGTCTGCGTAGTTGCAAGTCGCAAAAAAGGGTTCTGAACCGTTTGTTATAGTTTCATTTAAATAGTTCCATTCTCCTCTGTCTACTCCGTTTAGGACTATGCTTTGGTTTGATTCTGGTATTCTGTTAAATTCATCGAATATTTTAGGTCCTATTTGTACGAAGTGTTGCCAGATAACGTCTTCTTTTCCTTTATGCATTTGACCGTAGTGAGGTCTTCCTATCATTTTTTCTTCTGTTTTTTGAGGGTCTCCTCTTATTGCTGCTCTTTTTACTAGGTCTAATGGTAGTCCGTTAAAAATAGAGTTTAGGTATTCTGCAGAAGTTGTTTTTCCTCCTCCGTATTCTCCAAATAAGAGTATGTTTCCTTTTGTTAGTTGTGTTAAGGTGCCAAATAGCAAAGAAGAATTAAATCTTTCTTCGTTTGTTTCAAAATCATTTCTGCCCAAGTAAAAGTTTTCTTTGATTAATTCGTACAGTTTTTTTACTTTTTCTTGTTTTTTCATTTTTACAAAGCGTTATTGTTTTTCAGTAATGACTACACATTTATAAATATTTCTTTTAGTCGTTACTATAAAGTAACAATATTTTGTTAATGGTGGATAAGATTAATATAACTCTACAACTTTCTAAACATCCATGAAACTTCCAAAATTCGAAGGAAAAGCATTTTTAGCACCTATGAGTGGAATAACAGATCCGGCATTTAGACTCCTATGCAGACAAAACGGAGCGAGCCTAGTAGTCACAGAACTCACAAACGTACACGCAATAGTACAAAAAGAAAAAGAGCTAAAAAAGGAGCACAAAAAAATAACTGAATTCGTAGAATTCAGCACAAAAGAAAGCCCGGTAGGAATACAACTATTTGGAAACGACATAGAAAAAACGATTCAAGCAGCAAAAATAGTAGAACCCTACTTTGACGTAATAGACTTCAACATGGGATGTCCAGCAACCCACATAACAAGACAAATGGCAGGAGCAGCACTACTACAAAAACCAGACTTTAACGAAAAACTCTTCTCAAAACTAGTAAAAGCAGTAAACAAACCAGTCACACTAAAAATGAGAACAGGAGTCTCCAACAACAACTGCTACCTTTACAAAAACATAGCTAAAATCGCGCAAGACTGCGGAGTCCAAATGCTCACTTTACACGGAAGAACAGTTGATCAAGGATACAGCGGGCAAGCAGACTGGAACAAAATAAAAGAGTTAAAAGAAATATCAACTGTTCCAGTAGTAGGAAACGGAGATATAGATTCTCCAGAAAAAGCAAAAGAAATGATGGATAAAACAGGATGTGACTACGTCATGATAGGAAGAGCAGCCAGAGGCAACCCGCAAATCTTTGACAACATAAACACTTACCTAAAAAACAAAACATATACTTTTGATCCACAAAAAAAAATAAACTCTTTATTCAAATACTTAGAATACACAAAACTCTACAACATAAAATTTAGCAACATAAAAATGCAAGCAATGCAATTCACAAAAGGAATGGAAGGAGGAGCCCAACTAAGGCTAGACCTAGGACAAACAGAAAACATAAAAGAAATAAAAAAAATATTTGAAGAAATAGACGTTGATAAGCAAAATAAACCATAAATTTTATAACTATTCTTCATTGATATTATAACACGATGAGGTTATTATATTGATAGTAGCAGGAGTTGAAGAAGCAGGAAGAGGTCCGGTAATAGGGCCTATGGTTATGGCTATCTGCGCTATAGATAAATCAAAACTTTATTTATTAGAAGAAATAGGAGTAAAGGATTCTAAGATGCTTTCTCCTAAGAAAAGAGAGGCTTTAATTAGTAAAATTAAAGAAATCTGTGAAGTTAATGTTCTCATTTTATCTCCTAAAATCATTGATGGTGCTTTAGCAGATCCTTCTATGAACCTTAATTGGTTAGAAGCCAAAACAAGTGCTAAACTTATAAATAGTGTTAATTGTGAAAAAGCAATTTTGGACTGTCCCAGCGCAAATACTTTGGCTTACAAGAATTATGTCCAAAAACTATTGAAAAAAGAAGTTCAGATTATAAGTGAGCACAAAGCTGATGAAAAATATGTTGTTGTAGGCGCAGCAAGTATCGTTGCGAAAGTTATTAGGGATAAAGAGATTCAAAAACTCAGGGATAAAACAGGAGTTGATTTTGGCAGCGGGTACCCTGCTGATCCTAAAACAAAAGAATTTCTAAAAGAAAATTGGGATAAATTTGACTTTTTTAGAAAGTCTTGGAAGACTTATAAAAAGCTTGCTAACAAAAAGCTTGGTGATTTTTAATTAACCTGAACTAATTTATCTCCTGATCCACAATAAAAATAGCAGCTAATTCTTTTATCATTAAACATTTTTCTAAGTTTTCTAAGTTGTTTTTTTGCTTTTGTTATCCTGTAGCTACATTTCACTTCATAGAAATGTATTTCTCGTCCTTTTCTTGCGATTACGTCTACTTCTGCTACTGTTCTTTTTTTATTGGTTATTTTTAGATTGGTAGAAATATAGTCGTACTCGTTTTCTATTTGGGAGACTAGTTGGTTGACGTATCTGTCGTGTTTTGTTAGTTTTTGCATTTATATCCTAACCTGGTTATGCCCTGAGTTTTTTATTATTTAAAGTTTTCTAATCACAATATTTATATATGAGTCACTACTACTAAATAGTGGTAAAGAGGTAATTGTATGCACAAAAAACAAAACAAAATAAAAGACTTCGTTAAAAACACAAGCATAAAAATAGGAGTTCCCGCGATAGCACTAATAAACATGTTCTCACCGCTAAAAGCGCAAGCTCAAATAGCTCCAGAAGAAACAAAAAAATCGCCAATAGAGCTTTCAGGAGGAGCGAGCCTAATGTCGCAATACTTATACAAAGGAGCGGCATATAACGATAAACCAACAGTAGCATTCAACTCAAATTTACATTTTGGAGGAGACAGAGTATTTGCAGACATATCTTCTACGTATGCTGTTGACATGATTCCTCAAAAAGATGTACATCCCACAGTAATATTTTCAAATGCTGCAACGCTAACAGCACTTCTAGGAGAAAAAACAGCTGCAAGTGCAGGATTTTACCATACAATAGTTCCGCCAGGAAGATACGGAGACATAACAGAAGCAAACGCTGCTTATTTAATACTAAACCGAGGATTGGGTGATGTAAATCTAGAATTAGCTTTCGAAAAAGGACTTAAAAACATAGGGGGGCTTTTAAGCTCAGCAACTGTCTCAAAACCTTTCACTATAGGTGACAGCGAGATAGATGCAGCAATAAGTCTTTACAGAGCAGATGACTACTTTGGCTCAAACTACACTTCTATAGGTGCACAAGTAGCAAAAGAAATAGTTAGCGGAAGAGCAGGAGGAATGGTTCTAAGCGCCCAAGCTCAAAAAGCACTTCATGCAGACGCAACTGGAAATTCAAATGCTATAAGTGCAACGCTAAGAGCATACTTAAATTAACTTTTTTTATAATTTTAGTTAATTTTATATTTTTAAAATACGCCTCCGCCTGGATTGTTTTGAGTTATTACGATAAACCACGAGAACCTTTGGGTTCGATGTGCGTTCGAATCCGAA
>SKIS01000050.1 GCA_007116295.1 Candidatus Woesearchaeota archaeon
ATTTTCTAAAAGAAAATATGTCTGTTTTACCAAGAACAACTCTTAGGTATGCAATAGAAAAATTAGAAAACTCACAAAGAAAAAAACTTCTAAACTATGTTAAATAAAGCATCTAAATCTAATTCTAAACCTGCTATAGGATAGTGAATGCTCCAATTAGATATAACTTCGGGAGATAGTTCTCCTATAAAACCAACTTCTTTTCCATTTGAAATTATGCTCGCACTTCTACCTTGGATAAAAAATTCATAATTTTGTGTTTTTAATTCAAACTCTATGGCAAAGGAATTCAGCAGGTTTTCTAAAATTTGTTTGATTTGAGTAAAATCTGATTGACTATCGCATATCAAGCAACTTAACTTATTTTGTGTTTTTGACAAAACATCTTTAGTTTTATCTACTTGAACAACTTCATTTATTTCAAATAGTTTAAGAGGAAGACTCTTATTTCTGTTACTTTGAAGTGCTTTAAGTGTTTCAGGCATAAGCCAAGTCCTAACCATGTTAATGCTTTTTTCTTCACTATGACCTAACTTCATATAATTTTGCTGTTTAACATCCAAATTCATATTCGTATATTGATCTTGAGTGCTAGTCAAAAGTAAAGTGAAGACTTCTGTAAAATCCAAACCAACCAAAATCTCTGTCATCTTACTTTTAATTTTATTCTCTCTTAAAACATTAGCATGAGTAGCTACTTTTGGAAGCTCGGGCTTTATATTATTAACGCCAAATCCTCTCACAATATCATCTGCGATATCTACATCGTGCCAAATATCTGTTCTTATAGGTGGCACTAAAAAAGTCACGCTATCTTTTTGAATACTTTCAACATCGTGCATCATTTTCTCTAAAAGCTTAGCACACTCTTTAGAGCTTATTTGAAGCCCTGTCATTTTCTCGATGAAACTTGTTTTTATTGTTCTTTTTTCTTTTTTAAAATTAGGAAGTACAAAGGTTTTTTTGGGATATTTAACACTAACTTGGTATACGTCTCCGCCCATATCTTGAAGCATATAACAAAGAATGTTTAAAGTCTTACTCAAAGCATCAAAATCATGACCGCTACACTCCAAAAACACGTCTTTTGTGTTTTGAGTTATTTTACCGGTTTCATGAGCATTCAAGATAGGCGGCATACTAAGAATATCTTTTTTAGCATCAATGAAATAAGGATATTTTTTATGGTCTTGGAGTAAATGAGCGTATTGCTTGCCTGTAGAAGTCTTTGTAAGTATCTCTTTTCCAGTCATTTCTTTTGGATATTCCAAAGGTCTGAACTTAAAGCTAGTTGGATTTTCAGCCTTATAGGTTATAGGAAACTTTATGCTTTCCATAGGATATATTCCTATAGCAACTTTTTTTCTATCTCTTCCAAAAGTTTCATGCAGCTTTTCTTGCACCCATATTATTTCTTTTAATTTTTCTTCATCCAAGTCAAGATTCTTAATAACTGCACAACAAGTATGAGGTCTAACTTCATCAACGCTTTTATCTACAAAAACTTCGTAGTTTGATTTCTTAATTTTATAATCAGGATTTTTCAAACCAAAGTAAGCTCTAAGAACTCTTGCCAGTCCTTGTGAGGAAACCATATCTGATCTTTCTGCTGTGATATCTATCTTTATTTCATCGCCAGAAGTTTCTTCAAGCTCCATACCTAAATTAAACAAAGTATTTTCTAACTCTTTTAGAGTGATGCTCTTTCCTATTAAATCCTTTAAAGTTTCAAAACTCGTATCTAGTTTGACCATTTTACTCTAGTAATCCCTCATTTTAATCTTGTATGTTTTAAGCCAGTCAATATCGCATGATGCGCCAAGTATCTCTTTAATATTATTTTTTTCATAAAGTATCATGGCTAATCTTTCAAGCCCAAGGCCCCATGCAATTATGGGTTTGTTTATACCATAAGGAGCTAAAGACTCAGGCCTAAAAATTCCTGAATTAATAAGTTCTATCCAACTATTTGTTTTCTTATCAAAATACATTGCTTCTAAAGAAGTCTCAGTGTAAGGATTATAAGTTACTTTGAACTTAATATCATGCAAACCTAACTTAGCATAAAAAGTTTTAATAAATCCCATTAAATGCTTTAAGGTCAAACCTTCTTGCATAACAAAACCTTCTACTTGATGAAATTCTGGTAGGTGTGTGGCATCTATAGCTTCGTTTCTAAACACTCTTCCTATGTAAAAATATTTTGCGTTATCTCTTTCTTTTATGTTTTTTTCATGAAAATATCTGTAAGTTGTTGCAGTAGTGTGAGTCCTCATAAGAAGCTGCTTTGCCATTTCAGGATTCCATTTATAACCATAACCTTTCGAGCCAGTATCGCCGCCATCTTCATGTACCTTTTTAACTTTCTCAAGAACGCTCTTTTGAGGAAGTTTTCCTTTGTAAGGAAGATAAAAAGTATCTTGGACATCTCTCGCAGGATGATCTTGAGGTATCCACATAGAGTCCAAGCACCAAAAAGATGTTTCTATCAAAGGTCCTTTCATCTCCTCAAAGCCCATTTCTACAAATATATCTCTAACCATATCTATGATTGCACTTAAAGGATGTTTTCTTCCTCCTGTTATTTTAGGAACTGGTGCCAAAACGTCAAAATGTCTAAACTCTTTATTTTTCCACTTACCAGTTTTCAGCATTTCAGGAGTAAGTTTATCTGTTAGCTTAGAAAAATCAAAGTCCTTAATTTTATCTTTAACTTTTCTCCCTTTAGGAGTTATTTCTATAGTTTGACTTTTGATTTCGCCAACTACCAATATATCTTTTCTTTTAAGCAATAACTTATATGTTTCTTTATCTTTGATGGAGCTTTCGTCAATAGGAAAGCTTTGTTTTAAGAAAATTTGTTCTTCGGTACCTTTTTCCTCTATCTTTTTTCCTTGAGAAGTAATCTTTATTTTTAACTTTCCTTCTTCTTTAGTTATGTCTATAGCAGACTTCTTTTTCAAAGTACCTATAGTTATCTTTATTTCCTCTTCAGAAAGATTTGCTTTCTTGTTTATTTGAGGTATTGTTTGATAATTATGAGTTAAGTTTTGAAGAAATCTTGTTTCGGGCAGCCCGTCTTTTTTATAAGACTCTCCGTTTTTACCAAGTAACACTTGCTTTTGAACATTGCTTTGAGTATTGATTAAATTTTTATTTTCAAGCCATTGACAAGCTCGCTTTGCTTCAATAACTTTCAATCCTGACGTCTTAGCTATGGCTTCGAGATCTGATTTTCCGTCTAAAGCTTCTAAAAGAGAAACTTCGTATCTATGCAAAGTCTTTATTATATCTATTGACATACAAACTTTAGGTTATTTAGTTGTTTTTAAAGTTTTTGAACCCTCAAATATGTCTACAACAAAAATTTAACTACTAAAAAATGATTAAAACAACAAATTTTATATAGATAATTACTTTTTATATGGGTTAATGATAATAAAAAATTTTAAGAGAAACATAATCAATATTTTCCCAAATAGAAATTATTCTTTTGAACAACTATATGAGAATCTAAAAAGTACTGGCTTTACCAGATTAGATATAAAACTATCTGAAAAATACACGGGAATTCCTTTACTAGGCCCAAATCAAAAAGGTATTTTTTCAGAAAACATACTGGGTCTTTCTTCTTTAGATAACGAAGAATTCGTGAGAATCGAGACTTTTTATAAAGCTATCTCGCCAGGTCAAAGAACTCAAAATTAATAGAAGTTTCAGCTCCTATAAAAATAGATGATATTGGAAAAATAACAAATGTTGTCTTTGAACATTATAAAAAAATTCAATTAAACACTGAAAAAATTCAAAGACTTGAACCAGTTGCTAAAATAAATCTGGAACTAGATTTACCGTACACAGTAGGTGAATTAAGTGAAGTTATCCAAAATTCTTCAAATAAACCCAATGGTTTATAAAAGAAACAATATTCTCTAATTATATTATGAGTTTTAAACAATTAAATTTAGATCAAGACGTTCTTAAAGCGATTAATGATATGGGTTTTGAAAAACCAACTAAAATTCAAACTAGTTGCATCCCAATAATAAAGCAAGGAAAGGACGTAGTAGGAAGATCCCTAACAGGATCAGGAAAGACAGCAGCATTTGGACTACCACTAATAGAAAAAGTGGAGATGGGCAATAACTTACAAGCAATAGTCATTGCTCCAGTAAGAGAACTCGCTCACCAAGTAGCAGACGAGTTAAAAAAGTTTTCTAAGTACAAAAAACTTAAGATAACAACTGTTTATGGAGGAGTTAGTATAAATCCTCAAATAACTGCGCTTAAAACAACAAACATAGTTGTTGCAACGCCTGGAAGATTATTAGATCATATGAACAGAGGCACAATAAACACTAACAACGTCAAATACTTAGTATTAGATGAAGCAGATAAAATGTTTGAAATGGGCTTCATTGAAGACATAAAAAGAATCATGGGTAAACTTCCAAGAGGAAAACAAAGTCTTCTTTTTAGTGCGACTATGCCTCAAGAAGTGAGAGGTTTAATAGAGAGATTCCTTAATAAGCCTGTTTACATACAAGAAGATGCGCACGTAGATAGAAGCAAGCTAAAGCAAATATATTATGACATAAGAAGTCACGATAAATTTAGTTTATTAGTTCACTTATTAAAACACAAAACTGATGGATTAGCATTAGTATTTTGTTCAAGAAGAAGTGAAGTAGACATAGTTGCTAAAAATCTAAAAAAACAAGGTATCCACGCAATGGCAATACATGGCGGGCTGACTCAAAATAGAAGAAGCAACGCATTAGATGCTCTTAAAGATGATAAAATAGATGTATTAGTAGCAACAGAAGTCGCAGGAAGAGGAATAGACATAGAAAACATAACACAAGTCTATAGCTACGATTGCGCTCAAACATCTCAAGAATACACTCATAGAATAGGAAGAACTGCTAGAGCAGGAAAATCAGGAGAAGCAGTCACTTTGCTCACTCCAAGAGATCACGATAACTTTGGAAGAGTTATAAGTGATAGTCAAATAACTATAGAAAAAGCAGAAGTTCCAGAATTCAAAAGAGTTCCTTTTGATAGGTCTAGGTCTTATGGAAAAAGAAGACATGGCGGTAAAGGAAGAAGTAGAAGGCCAAGAAGAAGATAATTAACAATTATCTATCTCCTTACAAATCAAGTAAAATATTTCTCTAGGATTTTTAACATTTTTGAACTTATTTGTATTTTTTCCTAATTTTTTTTCTACTAAAAAAACTATGAGTTGCTGCATTCTTTTATTTATTAGTTCTGAAGGTACGTGGCTGTTGATTCTGTCTGCATCATTTAAAGTTATAAAAATATCTTCTCTTTTATATTGTTTAAAATCTTCGCTTTTCGATCCTGGTTTTTTTGTAACTATTGTATCAATATCTTTTTCAATATTGCAACTTCCTATGGTTCCATAAGTCATAATGTGCCTAGTCTTTTTCAATTCCTTTTCTAGAACTCTTCTTATCTCTTTCCAAGTATATGGTTTCATATAATTATTTACGAAATACATTGTATTTAAGGTTTTTCTTTAGTTATTTCTGATATAAAAATCAATATTTTCATCTAATGAAACCTCTTACTTCTTCAAACAACTCATCGCTATAAAGATTATTATGAGCTCTATCATAAGTTACTCTTTGAACGTTTGAAAGCTCCTCAGCCAACTTTTCAGATTCTCTAGGGGGAACAGTTCTATCGCTTGTCCCGTGAAATATCAAAACTCTTCCTTCATACCCCTTCAAATAATTAGAAGTGTCATAGTTTTGGGTTAAAAGAAGTCTAACTGGATAAATAGGAAACTGGCTATTTGCTACGCTGGCTAAACTATGAAATGGGGCAATCATTATCAAACCTTCTGGCTTATCCAGGGAAGCATGATAACTAGCAACACTTGATCCGATGCTTTCTCCAAAAAGATAAACTTCTTTATCCAAATCTTGGGTAAAACTAACAATGTTTTTTACATCTTGTAAAATATTTTTTTTACTTGGCAAGTCACTATCTCCTCCGTAGCCACTATACTCAACTATCAAATAAGAATAACTAGGGTCTATAGAGCTAATAAAATGTGCTCTATTACAAGCTCTGCCTGCGTTGCCATGGTAAACAACTATGAGTTTATTATTTCCTTCTCTAAAATAAAACCTTGTGCCATTGTACTCTCTTATCTCATCTTGACTAAAAAAAGGACACTCATAAAAAGAACTTTGACTTGGAAAATAAATAAAACTCTTTTGAAAAAAATACAAAAACAATCCATAGGCTACATAAAACACTAACAATATAATTATCGTGGTTATCATCTTAGTTTTCATTTTTCTTTAAATACAAATTTAAAAAAACAGCTGCCCAAATCATAGTATCATCTGTTTGATATAAAAGTGTTTTGAAAGGCTCGCCACTTGCATTGTAAACTTCATAAAAATTTTTTTGTTTAGCTATTAACTCTTCATATTTATTCATGTATTGGTTAAAAATTTTTTTGTCAAACCTACAAACAACTTCCAAAAAGTTAACTCCTAAATGCATCCAAATACTATCTCTTTCATAACCTGGAACTAGCACATCAGCAAAATTAAACTTTCCAGCATCATCATAAGTAGTATATTTCAAAGGCCAAGGATGATCTAACTCTTTTCTTTTAACAACTCTTAAAGATTCTTTAAACATGGCCTTATCAGTTATTATTCCTGTCCAATAAGGATAAGTATTTGCGTCTCCAGAAAAAACTTTTTTTCCAGACAAATCATCAATAAAACCATCTTTCCAAAAATATTTTTTTAATAGCTCAGGATAATCATATTTTTGCAAAGGGCTGATAACGCCTATTTTTTCAAGGTTTTTCACAAATAAAGCTAACAAACAATTGTTATAGCAACTACTTTTTCTTTTACTATGATCTTTCATGCTGCTAAAATACTTGTCTTTTCTCAGCAAACCAGTGGATTTATCTATATCTTCTTCAAACACTCTTTTTGCAATACTTTCAAAAAAAGGCTTATACTGATTAATTAACTTTTTATCATTTAGCAAAATCAAACTATTTAACATATAAGAAGCACTTTCAGGGGTATAATAAGGAAAATCAACGCATTTACCTCTAGGAGTTATTTGAGTAGTTATCTTTCCATGCGAAGAAAACTTCTCCATAGAATAAACTAAAGTGCTTTTAACTTCTTTTTCATACCCTAACTCTAACAAAGCTTTGCATACCATGCCAAAATCTCTACTCCAAAACTGAGAAAAGTTACCGGTACTAACCATAAAATATCCTTTTTCTTTATTATAACAAGAACTAATGATGCTTCTACAAATACTTTCTACGTCCCCAGAAAACTTATTGTGGCCCTTAAACTTTTTCCTAAAACTTTCTTTAACAATTCTCAAACCCTCAAATAAGTGACTTATATTCATATATACGCGTATAAATTTAAAATTTTATAAACGTTGCTAAAAGACAACATTTAAAAACAACCCTTCATTATGGTTAATTATTGAGAGCGCTTTAACGAATTCTTAATTTAACATTAATTTGTAATTAAATCGTGTCTCGAAAAGTACATAGGAGGAGTAAAACATGGAAGGAACTGTAAAGTTTTTCGATAGCGTAAAAGGCTTTGGATTCGTCACAGGAGATGATGAAAAAGAATACTTTGTGCATTCATCATTCTTAAAAGATGGTGTAATGATCAAAGATGAAGACAGAGTATCTTTTGACCCTGAAGAAGGCGATAGAGGATTAAAAGCTGCAAACGTTGAGAAAATAGAAGAGTAAGTAAAAAAATCTCTTTTTCAAAATCAATCAAACATTTTTTTATTTTTTTTCATTAATTTTTCTATAAAAACATTTTTTATACCATAACTAATATAAACCTCATAGTTCTACAAGTACATACGCGCGGGTGGCCAAGTGGCTAAGGCGTTCGGCTGCAACCCGATGATCGTGGGTTCAAATCCCACCCCGCGCTTTAAACCTTATGAGGAATGTGTAATTATGACAAAAAAGTTTGATTTCGAAAATAGTGAAAAAGAATTAGCTTCTTTTTGGAGCAAGGCTAAGATTTATGAATTTGATCAGAGTAGCTCAAAACAAGTTTTTAGTATTGACACTCCTCCTCCTTATGCTAGCGCTGACCATTTACATGTAGGTCATGGTATGCATTATTCTCAGTTTGAATTCGTTGCAAGATACAAAAGAATGAGGGGTTTCAACGTTTTTTTCCCTATGGGCTTTGATGACAATGGTCTTCCAACAGAAAGATTTGTTGAAAAAAAGCATAAAATAAACAAAAGTAAAACTACGAGGCAAGAATTCATAAAGCTTTGTTTAGAAGAAACTGAAAAAACCGGTCAAACATATAAAGACTTGTTTAACGCTTTAGGCTTTAGCATTGATTGGAATCTTTTATATCACACAATTGGGAAGACGGCCACTGTTGCCAGTCAAAAAAGTTTTTTAGATTTATACAAGAAAGGTTTGCTTTACAAAAAAGATGCTCCTATAATGTGGGACACGGTTTTGCAAACAACTTTGGCTCAAGCAGATCTTGAAGATGTAGAGATGAAAAGTCATTTCAACAACATAGTTTTCAAAGTTGGTGCAAAAGAAGTTCTTATAGGTACAACTAGGCCTGAGTTAATCGGTGCTTGTGTTGCTTTATTTTACCATCCAGATGACGATAGGTATAAAGAGCTTAAAGGAAAATTTGCTAAGATTCCTTTGTATGACGCAGAGGTTCCAATACTCCCTGATGAACACGTGGATCCAGAAAAGGGGACTGGTCTTGTAATGTGCTGTACTTTTGGTGACAAGCAAGATATTGAATGGTGGCAAAAGCATAATTTACCTCTAAAAATAATTATTAACAAATTTGGAAAACTAAATGAACTAGCAGGTCCTTATGAAGGATTAAAAGTAAGAGATGCTAGAAAACAAATAATTCAAGACTTAAAAGAAAAAAAGCTTTTAGTTTCTCAAAAAGAAATAGTTCATGCAGTAAACATAAGTGAGAGGAGCGGAATAGAAATAGAGTTTTTAAAAAGTCCTCAGTGGTACATAAAAGTTTTAGATAAAAAACAAGAGCTAATAGATATCGCAGGAAAAATTGATTGGAAGCCTAAGCATATGAAAGTAAGGTATGATCACTGGGTCCAAAACTTACAATGGGATTGGTGCATTTCCAGGCAAAGATATTTCGGTGTTCCTTTCCCTGTCTGGTATAGCAAGAAAACAGGGGAAATAATACTTGCAGAGCCATCGGAGTTACCTGTAGATCCAATAAAAGATTTCCCAAAAAATCTTCCTGAAGGTCACACAAAAGAAGATATTATACCTGAAAAGGACGTTATGGATACTTGGATGACTAGTAGTGTGACTCCTCAAATAAATGCTCGCTGGGGATCTGAAGATGAAAGAGAAGGATTTTTACCTATGAGTATGCATCCTCAAGCACATGATATAATCAGAACATGGGCTTTTTATAGCATAGTAAAAAGCTATTATCACAATAAAAACATTCCTTGGAAAACCATTATGATTAGTGGTCATGGTCAAGATTCAAATGGTAAAAAAATGAGTAAGAGCAAAGGAAACTTTGTTGTTGCTCAAGAAGTAATAAAAAAGTATGGTGCTGATGCTTTTAGGTATTGGGCTAGCACCGTTAAGCTAGGGGATGATTTACCTTATCAAGAAAAAGATGTTGTGACAGGGAAAAAAACTGTTAAAAAAATTGATAACGCAGCTAATTTTGTTTCTCTAAACTTGGAAGGATTCAAAAATGAACCTTTAACAAAGCAAGAGCTATCAACTATAGACAAGTGGCTTTTATCTAAACTTCAAAGAACTATAAAGAGTTGCACTCAAAATTTTGAGAACTACGAGTACAGTAAATCAAAGCAAGAAGTAGACAACTTCTTTTGGAATACTTTCTGTGATTACTACTTAGAATTTGTAAAACACAGAGTTTATGGTGAAAACTTAGAGAAAAAAAGCAAAGAGGCAGCTCAAAAAACTTTGTACAAAGCTCTTTTGGCGCAGCTAAAACTATTTGCTCCTATAATGCCGTTCATAACGGATTATGTATATCAAAGACAATTTAAAGAGTTTGAAAAAAACCCAAGTATCCACGTATCTGATTGGCCGGAATACGAGGCTTCATTTATAGATGAAAAATCAGAACTGACAGGAGACAAATTAGTTCAAATAGTTGATTTTATCAGAAAATATAAGTCTCAAAAACAACTTAGTTTAAAAGAAGAATTGAAAAAGGTTATAATAAAGGCAGATGAAAAAATATTACCTTCTCTAGAGGAAATAGCTCTTGACATAAAACAAATATGTAAAATAAATAATTTGGAGTTTGTCCAAGGAGATGAATTTGAAGTAATCATAAATTAATTTTTGATCAATTCATATCCTTCTTTTCCATCTTTTATGCTGTAGCCCAAGTCACCTATTTTTTTTCTTAGCAAATCTGCTTTTTGGAAGTCTTTTTTGTTTTTAGCTTCAAGCCTTTGCTCAGCCAAGTTCTTTACTTCTTTAGGTATAGTTATTTCTTTATCAATACCTATTCCTAAAATTAGATCCATTTCGTAGATAGTCGCTTTTTTATCTTCTAAAGACAAATCACTAGAAATTACTTCTTGGATTACACTTAAAGCTTTAGGAGTATTCAAATCATCATACAAACTTTCTAAAAAGTCTTCGTAAAACTTTTTATCAACTTTTCCTTTAGCCACGCCTAAAAACTTATTTATTATTTTCTTTCTTGCATTACTTGCAGCTTCCAATGCATCCCAAGTAAAATTAAGCTTTTTCCTATAATGTGCTAGCAAACAAAAATACTTATAATCCAAAGGGTCAAATCCTTTTTCTTTTATTGTTCTTAAAGTGTAAAAATTATCTTTTGACTTACTCATCTTTTTTCCTTCAACAGTCAAATGATTATTATGCATCCAATAATTAGCATGGTTTTCTCCAAAGCTTCCTTTGGCCTGAGCGATCTCGTTAGTGTGATGAATAGTTATGTGATCAACACCGCCTGTGTGTATATCAAACTTTTTTCCTAAATACTTACAACCCATAGCAGTACACTCTATGTGCCACCCAGGAAACCCTCTTCCCCAAGGACTATCCCACTCCATTTGTCTTTTATCTTCTGGCTTGCTAAATTTCCATAAAGCAAAATCAGTAGGATTTATTTTTTCTTTCATATCCACCCTTTTTCCAGCTTGCAAACTTGAAGGGTCAAAGTTAGGGATTAAATCTCCATAATTATCTATCTTAGAAGTGTCAAAATATATTCCGTCACTTGTTTTGTAAGTAAAACCTTTTTTTTCTATTTGCTTTATCATATCAATTTGCTCAGGTATATGATCTGTTGCTTTTGGAATAACATCTGGCTTTTGAATATTTAACTCTTCTAAATCTTGCATAAATTCATCAGTATATTTTTTTGCTATATCCCAAACACTTAATTTTTTTTCTTTAGCCTGCTTTTCAAGCTTATCCTCTCCTAAATCAGCATCATCAGTCAAATGTCCAACATCAGTTATATTCATAACCAAATTAACATTGTACTTAGTTTTCAAAGTCTTACTTAATATATCCATAAAGATATAAGATCTTAAGTTCCCTATGTGGGCGCTCTTATAAACAGTAGGTCCGCAAGCATAAATACCTACAACTTTTTTTATTGGCTTAAACTCTTGCTTTTCTCTTCCTAGTGTATTATAAAATTTCATATTTTGTACCTTTCATACTTATTTTCCCAAAGATTTATCCTAATTAAATCTTTGCAATAACTCTGATCTGTCAATATTTTTATTGCTTCTACTACTTGAAGACTGGATATAGTCATGGTTAAAGAGTTTATCACTCCTATCTCTTCACAACTATCAAATGTCTGAGCAGTTTTAAAAATTTTTTCGAACCTTTCAGGGTCATCTATAACCACCAAATTTCCTTTCACAGAACTTCCTGCTGCATGTATCCATATCTGTTTGGACGTCTTACAATGCGCGTTTATAACTTGCCTTGCTTTCATATTATCTGTACAATCCAGTATTAAATCATAGCCTGTCAGTACATTGCTATTTTGCTCTGTCAAAAATTCCTCAAAAACTTTTACTTTTACATCTTTGTTTATTTGGGAAACTCTTTTCTGCATTACTTTAGCTTTAGATTTACCAATGTCTTCCTCTAAAAATAATTGTCTTTGAAGATTTACTAAATGAACCTCGTCGTTATCAATAAGAAGTATTTCTCCAACTCCTGCTCTTGCAAGCAACTCACAAGTAACAGTTCCTAAAGCGCCCACTCCTACTATTACTACTTTGCTTTTCAAAAGCTTTTTTTGGCCTTGCCTTCCTATTTGCTCTAAAGCTTCTTGCCTTGCATATCTCATTTTTTCTTCACAACAAAAAAAGCATGATCCTTCTCATATGGATCTAGTTCCCTATAATCCACAACAGCATATCTTTCTTTTAAAACACTCATTGTTTCATTAAATATTTCTTTAGGCTTTCGGGTAACATCAACACTTCTAGCTTTTAAAGTTAAAAGACCAAACCCTCCTGGCTTCAAATGCATCTCCATGTTTTTTATGAAAGTTTCAACTTGCTCTCTTTGAGCAATGTCTTGATATAAAATATCTGATTTCAACACTTTATCTTTGTAAGTTTCAGGCTTAGTTGCATCTGCAAGCAAAGGTATCATGTTCTCTCTTTTTTCGCAAATTATAACTAAATCTCTCATAACAGTTGGTGCAAAATCCAAACAAAAAACGACTCCTCCTTTTCCAACTATGTCTGATACAAAGGAAGGGGTATATCCATGACTTGAACCTAAATATAGCACTTTGTGACCTTCCTTAATACCTGTTTGACTAAGACCTTTTTTTATAGCTGCAAACAACTTACTTCTTTCATAATTTGCTTCTCTATACTCGTTTCCTTTATATCTTACTACTTTCTCACCAAAAGGAGAAAAATTCTTAGTTATAGACTTAGTATATAATCTTCCTCTTTGTTTGTAAACTCTAAATTTGTTTACTTCTTCCATTTAAGTTTATCCTCGATTTCTTTTACTAGTAAAGGTGCTTTAAATTCTCCTTTAAAAAAATCTAGTTTTGCAGCTATGCTTATTTTATCAGCAAGTATTCTTGCTGCTTTTCCTTTATCTTTATTCTTTTGTATTATTTGATGATTAACTATTACTCCGTGCTTAGGAGAATTCGCTCCGCTCTTTAAATGTCTAAATAAAGCTTTTTCAGCTCCAAGCATTTGTATAGTGCTGCTTTTTCCTGTTGCTAATTTTCTTAGGCTCTTAGCTTCTCTTATTAGCTTTGCAGTGATAGTGGCTCCTGCCAAATAGTTCATGTTAGGAGCATATTTTTGAAGCAAGCTCTCCAACCTCTTTGTTAAAAAATTTTTAGTATCATACAATTCTTTACACATCAAAGCTATTTTTTGGAGTGTTTCTTCGTCATCTCCTAAGTTTGCTCCCATAACACTTTTTTCTTTATTTCCTGACAAAACGTTTTTTACTAGGCCTTCATTATCACTTATTCTTGATTCTGCCTCAGGATGCTTTAATTTGTAAAAATCTCTAAGTCTCATAACCAAAGAATTAGTTTGCTTTTCTATCTCTTCTAACGTATTAATTATGTTAATAACAATAATATCTTCGTTAACACTATTTTTTATGGCTTTCTTTGTCTCAGCCAAATTCATTTCTCTAAGCTTTTTAATACTCATAAATAGGAGGTAGGTAGGATTAGTTTATATTTCTTTAGTGTGACTTTTCTGAAAAATTTATATACTTCGATTATTTATAGAATTTTATGAGTAGTATTTTTACTAAGATTTTAAACGGCGAAATACCTGGGGAAATCGTTAAAGAAACAAACAACTTTTTTGTATTATTAGATATAAATCCTGTAAACCATGGACATTTACTTGTTATTTCTAAAGAAGAATATGAGGACTTAAGCGTTGTTCCAAACGACTTACTCGCAGAATATTTACTTTTATGCAAAGAAGCTGGAAAAACACTTTTAGAGATTGGTGCTGACGGATTTAATGTTTTATTTAATACAAAAAAGGCTGCTGGCCAAATAATTTTTCATGTTCACGCTCACGTCATACCTCGATTTGAAGGGGATGGTTTTAAGATGTGGCAAGGAGAAAAAGCTAAAGAAAAAGAGCTAAAAGCGAAAGCTGAGGAAATCAGAAAAAAATGGCAATAATTAGCATGTCTCTTGATGATGAGTTACTCAAAGACATAGATTCTTTACAAGAAAAACTTAATTTTAAAGGTAGAAGCGAAGTTATAAGGGTTGCTTTAAGGCTATTGATTGATGATCATAAAAACAAATGCGAGCTTCAAGGTGAAATAGATGCTATATTGCTAGTTGTTCATCAAGAAAAAGATGAAGATGTAAATAAAATAAAACACGATTATCAATCACTTATACTAACTCAAGTTCATAATCATCTGAAAAATCACGAATGTCTAGATATGTTCGTATTAAGAGGAGAAAGTAAAAAAATAAAAGATTTATACGACGAATTACTAGCTTCAAAAGCTAAATTTGTAAAACTCATTGTGAGTTAACTATTTTTCTCACAGGCCAACTTATTTCTATGCCTTCTTCATCAAATCTTTTCTTTAATCTTTTTATAAATTCATGATTAACAATGAATCTTTCAGGGTAACTTTTAGCTCTTAATACAACTCTGAAGTTTATGTTACTATCTCCAAACTCTGTGTATCTAAATAAAGGCTCGAAATCTTTTACTGCTTCTGGAACTTCTTGTTGAACTTGTTTTGCAACTTCTAAAGCCACGCTTTCAACTCTGTAAAGGTCTTGTGTGTAAGCAACTCCGCATTTACACCAAAGATTTAATTCTTGCAAGGGCAAAGAATCATTCATAACTATGCTCGACATAACTTTGGAGTTGGGAACAACTAACATTGTGTTGTGAAGAGTTCTAATCCTTGTACTTATAGATCCTACGTCCTCTACCCAACCAGCGGTTTCATCTATTTCTATGAAATCTCCTACTCTTATGCCTCTATCACTTATTATGTGGACACCTGCAAAAAAATTGCTGAGAGTTGTTTGAAGAGCAAGACCTACTGCTAAACCGCCTATACCTAGTGTTGCAAGAAAAGGAGTTATTTCAACTTGAAAATAATCAAGAAGTAAAAAAGCAGATATTATGTAAATACCAACGTATATTAGACCATTTATTAGGTGAGGGGCTTTTTGAAGTTGGTTTCTGCTTCTTGCTCTTCTCATAACTATTATAGATACATATCTTGAAAGCAATAAGGCGCATCCTAAAATAAATAATGTGTAAAAAGCAGAAGAAATCAAACTATGGTATTGCCAAGCTAAGTTAAAAGTTTCTGCTGTCAAAAAAACTGCTAATAGAGGAAAAAACATGTATGCAGGTGTTCTTGTAGCAACAATATATTTTTTTGAAATTTCTTTAAACTTATTTTTTTCAGCAATAAAAAGTATTGTGTCAAAAAAAAGCTTGACAAATAAAATAGTAACTACAAGTACTACTAGTAAGAATGCCGCCTCTTTTATCATAAAATCAAATTATGTGTTTGTATTAAAAAACTTTACTATTTATTAGAACATGTTTCTTATTATTGGCACAAATATTAACAATATTAACATGGCGACTAAAGTAACGCTTGTATAGTACCAGATTTTTTCAGCTAGTTTCTCATTCATATATTTTTTTAAAGTGATAAGAAGCATTCTTCCGCCATCTACAGGTCCTAAAGGCAATAAATTAACAAGACCTATACCTAGGCTCAATAAATATATCCATCCAAGCAATCCTAAGCTGCTTGTTAGATTTGTGCTAAAAGGATTTCCTATAAACCAAAACACTACTGGCTTAACTGTTTGTAAAAGAGGCCCTTTAGCACCTATTTCTTGTTGTAAAGTAACGCCCATGTAAGCAGAAGTATTGTCTGTTGGATGTGATTGTAAAGTTACAGGTATGTTTCCTTCGGGACTTGTGAGAAGGATTTCATCACCAGGATTTCTTTGATTTAAAAAATTATGTAAATCTCCAGCAGTGCTTATGTTTGTATTATCAGCACCTATTATTTTTATTCCGGTTAAGTTATCATTAAATTCTGAGCTTACAACTGTAAGTCCGTCAGCAGTAAAACCAGGCAGTACTGCTAATACTAAACCCAGTTGTATTATCACAATTAATATTGCAAGTAAAACGTTAGAAAAAGGTCCTGCTGCATATATTCCTAATTGTTTTTTTACCGAAGCTTTATTTAATGCTTTTTCATCAGGCTCGACAAATGCTGCGGGTATTGGTCCTACCATTGCAAACCCGCTACTTTTTATCTTTATCTTGTGCAGCTTACTTACTACTCCATGAGCAAATTCGTGCACTACTATAACTATAAATAAAGCTAAGAGTCCTGTTATTAGAGGTATTCTTGGTCCTCCAGGAACCTGGAATCCGGGTAGTACTGGTGTAAACATTGCTGGTGCTTGAGGAAAAAATATTAGTTGATATATTCCATAAAAAACCATGGCGATTATAACAATCATTCCCAGCCAACCTGTCCAAATACCCATCGTTGCAAGAGAGCTTATTAGTCGAGGGTATTTCTTAGCATACTTTTGCATTGCTTTAATTCCAAACTTAGTTTTGTAAAGCATCACTATGCCTTCAAAATCAAACTTTTTTCTATTCAAATAAATAACTAAAGAAATACCTACGTAAAATAATATTACTGTCCAATATTCTAAAAACCATTCGTACATATTATCCAAAAACTGGGGTTTTTTATTTAAAGGTTATGATTAAATACATTCATTTATCTTTTGTATTAACCAATCTCTTTTTTCTTTTGTGTTTGCTTCGCCATTAATTCGAATTACTGGCTCCGTGTTACTCTCTCTTATGTTAAGCCAGTAATCTTCAAATACTAATGTTGTTCCATCAAGCTCCATTTTCTTTATTGGATTTTGGAAAAAATCAACTATTTTTTGTATTGCTTTTTTTCTATCACTAACCCGGAAGTTTATTTCGCTTGTGTGATAGTATTTGCTTTGTGTTAATTGGGATAACTTGTTTTTCCCTAGGCTATTTGCTACTTTTATAATCATGAGTATGGCGCTATCTAAACCTTCAAAGTCTTTGAAGAAGTAATGGCCTGAACCTTCAACTCCGCTATAAGAGTTAAGCTTTTTCATATACCTTAGAAAATTAGTTCTTCCTGTTTCTATAAGCTTAGTTTCTACTCCTTCTTGCAAACACTTATCTTTCAATGTTTGACTACTTCTAACATCATATAGTATAGAAGAATTAGCTTGATTTATTATAACGGACATTAAAATTTCTGGTCTTATATAATTTCCTTTTTCATCTAAAAAAATTGCTCTGTCCGCATCACCATCAAATATTGCTGTAAAATCATAGCTCGTCGCCTTTACTCTTAATTTTTCTTGAACACTTGATTTGGTAGGGTCTGGTTCGTGTCCTGGGAAATTACCATCTAGCTCTTTATTAAGTATAGTTGCGTTATATTGTTGTTCCAAAAATTCACTCTCTAATATGCCTGAGCCATTACTTTGATCTAAAAGAATATTCGCATCTTTGTTTTCAACAAATGTCTCCAGGAAATCAAAGTAATCTTTTTTTATGTCTAGTACTATTAAATTTCCTTGAGATTTAAAAGAAGTTTCTTTCATGTCTTTTCTAAGCTCTTTTAATTCGTCTCCATGTACTGGGTTTACTTCTTTATCTAAAATTTTAAAACCATTATATTCTTTAGGATTATGACTTGCAGTTATTATTACAGTGGGTTTTTTATGTTTAAGCAAGGCAAAGTAAGCTGCTGGAGTGCTTATTATTCCTAAATCATACACGTCCAATCCTTGACTAGTATATGCTTTCACAAAACTTTTTTTCAAAGTAGGACTGCTAAGACGAGCATCGGTTGCAAGCAAAATGCTCTCATTAAATTTTTTTGCTAAAGAATAAGCCAAAAGCTCAGAGAATTTTTCATTGATTTGATCAGGGTAAGTTCCTCTTATATCGTAAGACTTGAATACTTTTTCATTTACCATAAAAATCTCCTTTTTTTACACATATAAAAACTTATTGAATATTTTTGTGATATTGATCATTTTCAGAATCGTATTCGAAACCTAAATGTCTTGATATGAAACTATAATATATAGAATTTTTACTTCCCAAAGACTTTGTCATATCGTAATCTTCATCTAATAAAAATATGGATTTTTTCATTCCTGAATCTTTACCTATATCATTTATTTTTTTAACTAAGTCACAATACCAGCGGTAACCTTTTAACAAGTGTTCACTTCTAGCATCACGAGTTTTAGGAAGATAATATTTAAGGGTTTCTCCAGCTATATCAATACTTAAGCCTGCAAATATTTCTTCCTCATTTCTTATTATTAACACTAAAGGATGTGTGTCTTTATTAAAAGGCAAACAAGGAAACTGGCAAGTGCTGCCTCCTACTATTTTCAAGCCTCCAAATAAATCTTTATTTTCATAAATATACTCTTGACTTATTTGTGAAGAATAATTTTCTAATGCGTCTTTTATTTGAATCATAAGTCTACTGACAAAAAAGTATTTGTTTAAAAAATTTATCTTATCTGGTAAAATAATAAGAAGTCACTTTGATAGTCTTTTTAACTACTTGGCTGAACAACTCCTACAAAATCTCCGACACTCACCCTGATTACATCAGGAGGATCTGAAGCAGAAGCATAACTTAAAGTAAAAGATGTCGAGACTACATCGTTAGCTATAAATAAACTCTCTTCAAAAATACACTCGAACTCAAAAACAGCGTTTCGTCTAGCCAATACTTCTTCAAAACCACTACAGGTAATCTCTTCCATTCCGCCGTAAGAATAACTAACACTAGATATTAAAGCAGGTTC
>SKIS01000009.1 GCA_007116295.1 Candidatus Woesearchaeota archaeon
CAAAGTTTAAAAATTTAAAGATGATAACTACTATGAGTGCAGGTTATGATCATATAGATTTAGATTATTGTAAGAAAAAAAATATTGTTATAACTAATGCTTCTGGTTATGGTGATAACACCGTTGCAGAAATGGCTTTCAGCTTAATGTTAAATTTATCAAGGCATACTCACAAAGCTTATGAGAGAAGTCTAAAAGGAAAGCTTAGTTTTATTGGTCTTGAGGGTTTTGATTTACTTGGTAAAACTTTAGGAGTTATAGGTACAGGTAGAATAGGCCAGGCTACTATTAAAATTGCGAGAGGATTTGGAATGAGAGTAATAGCGAGCGATGCGTATCCAAACCAAGATGTTGCGGAGCAATTAGGCTTTAAATATGTTGATAAAAAAGAATTATTTTCACAAAGTGACATAATAAGTATACATGTTCCTTTATTAGAGTCAACTGAGCATATGATAAACGAAGACGCTATAAACATGATGAAACCAGGGGTTATGATAATAAATACTAGTAGAGGCCCTATAGTTGATACTAAGGCTTTGATTGAGGGTTTGAAATCTAAGAAAATAGCGGGCGCTGGTTTAGACGTTTTAGAGCATGAAAAAGCCAGTATGGCTGGGAAGAAAGATGCTATAACAAAATTGAATGATAAGCTTATAAAAATGGAAAACGTTATAGTTACGCCTCATTTAGCATTTTATACAAGGGAAGCGTTGACGAGGATATTGGATATAACTTTAACCAACATATTCGATTTAATAGAACATAGAGGCTTTAGAAATCAAATAAAATAATTTTTTTTAAAAAAATTATGAATATATAAACATATGGCTACAAAAAAATAACTATAGTTAAAGAATATGTTGCTAGATTAAAAAAAATATTTGTGAGCAAATAAAAAGAGATGATAAAAGGAATGTTTGGGGAAGACTTACCTAAAAACATGATGATTCCTAATAAAAATTTGTTAAAACAAAACATAAATCCTTTCAAATTCTAACCAATAAGTTTTTAATCTAATAAACCCCTAATACTCTATATGCAGCAAATGATAAATATACTGGAAAGAAAAGGTATAAAAGATAAAAACGTTCTAAAAGCAATGAGTTCTATAGATAGAAAAATATTTGTTCCAGAAAAGAGTAGAACGCTTGCCTACGCGGATGTAGCCTTACCAATAGGACAAGGTCAAACAATAAGCCAGCCATTCATAGTAGCAAAAATGCTAGAACTTCTAGAACTAGAACCCTACGACAAAGTCTTAGAAATAGGAAGTGGAAGTGGATACGTCGCAGCACTTTTAGGAAAACTTTGTAAAAAAGTAGTTGCTCTAGAAATAAATAAAGAACTCGCTGAGCAAGCAAGAAAAAAAATAATTCAATTAGGAATAAAAAACGTCAGAATAATAAACACTGATGGCTCAAAAGGATACCTCCCAGGGTATCCCTATGACAAAATACTAATAAGTTGCCAAGCACAAGAAATATCAACAGACCTAATATCTCAACTAAAAAAAACAGGCATAATAATAGCGCCAGTAGGGGGAAGAGCAAGCCAAACACTAACAAAATACAAAGAAGGAAAAACAAAACAATACGAAAAGTGCATATTTGTACCAATGACCTTTTCAAAACCCAAATAAGCTCTTGAACTTCTTTTTTTGAACAAACCAATTAAGCTTTTTTTCTATGTTTTTATCTTCAAATCTTTTCTCGTCTTTTCTAAAATCCTTGCTATGATGAATATTTCTCCCATTCTTTGTTTTCTTCAAGCCATGTTTTTTATGTAATAATTCATGAAACATTATGTAATCTAAAAGAAGTTCTTCTCCTTTGAATATTTCACTAATAACAACAGTGTTAGTTGTATACTCGTAGTGTCCTAATTTTCTATAAGCTCTGCTGCCCCACTTAAGATTAACTTTGTCCATTAAATCATCAAAATATTTATTATTAACTCTGTTAAAAGAAGCACTTAACTCTTCGTCATATTCGTCTATTTTTGTATACTTGGGAAGATTATTAATAAAATTATTATAAAGGTCTATTTGTAGTGTTCTCTGATAAGATGTGTTATAGACTTTTATTGCTAAGCTCTGTATCAATCCTTGAATTAGAGAGGTAGAGTGCTCTTTCCAAGCTTTACTAAGCCTAAACTCTACATATTTAGAGTTGTAATGAACATTAGCATTATAACCTTTGAAACGCCCATTAAAAACCAGTATTAAATCTCTATTATCAGGAAGAGTTCCATACAAATCAATAATTGCATCCTTTACAACTTCAGAACATTTCTCCTGTGTCATATCTAAGTATGGCTCCAAATCCGCCTATGTCTTTAAGTTGAACTCCTTCTCTTGTCTCTGCACTTATAACTTCTACATCTGAAGAGAATTGGTTTGCAAGTTCTATGAACTCATCAACTACTTTATCATCAACAGTTTCACTTATAAGCATTGTTTCTACAGCGCCTATATTCATGGCTTTTTTACATTGCTCTTTTCCGTAGGTAACCATTCCTTCATCTGTTCCAAGTAAGTTAAAAAATCGGGAGACTAATTGTTTTTCATGAACTACGCTTTCTTCAGAAAGAGCGTCTTGGCTTTTCTCTAAAAGTTCTTGAAGTCCAAAGTCTCCTGTATAACTAAGATCTCTTATAGCTATTATTTTATCTTTAATAGGGGTAAGTATATGATTTCCTTCTACGAATTCGTATTTAGTATGGCCAGGACCGCCCACTAATATTCCTTTTAATTCTTTTAATTCTAAAAATTGTTCTTTCATTAAATCTCCTATTTTCTTATAAAAGTCTTTTGCAGCAAGCTCTCTATTTCTTGCAAACCTTTGCGCACTTTGACCTCCTGCTCTAAATTTTCCTGGAACCTGACTTTCAACACTTATCAAAGGAACAATAGTCTTACCTTTAAGTAAAGCTAAGTTGCCCTCTCTTCTATCCATCACTACCATTCCATAAAAATCTTTATCTTGAGCCATGTCTTCAAGAGGCTCTAAAACAAATTCTTTATCACATCTATAAAGCCTTTGATTTAAAGGGATTGGTGGCTCAATACTCCATATTTTATAATCTTGTTGACCGTCTCTTTCACTTATGTCTCCTGCAAATAAGGCGAGACCATTTGGAGGAGTTTGTTTAAAAAGTTTAAGATGCTGAATAATTTTTTCTAAAGCAGCTATAACGTTATCCCTTGTCTGCTTACTTTTAATATTAGTAGCAGTTCCTTGCTCTTCAGCTATATGAGTAGATATTTTATTTATATCATATCCTGCAGGCACATAAACAGACACTAACTCGGTTCCTCTACCTTTTATTTCTTGAAGTTCCTTGATTAGCCTTCTAATCTTATACTTGTCTTTATCATTTATTTTTGTACTCATAGTTATTATGAAAAGTTATTTCTTTTATAAATATGTTGAGACTATGCTTCTTTCAAAGCTTTATTTATATTAATTGATGCTTTTTCCCAACTAAATTTTTCAATAATAGTTCTTCTTCCACGTCTACCTAAGTCTCTTGCTAGGCCAGGGCTTTGCTTTACAAGTTCTAAAAACTTGTATAAGGTATATGCTTTTCCTATTGGGAAAATTATTCCGTTGTATCCATCTTTTATGTAATCAGAAATAAAACCTACAGGGGTGCTTAGCACTGGGAGACCAGAACTTAAAGCTTCTAATGTAGTCAAACTAGTCGTTTCAGTAGTCGAAGGGGTTACGTAACAATCCATCAAATTCAAATAGTTTTGAACATCATCTTTTGCAGGAACCCAAACAACGTTTGGTGTTGCTTCTAGCTTATTTTTTATTTCTTTCAATCCGTCTCCAACAACTAGTAACTTTATATCTTTATGATTTCTATTCATCCACTTAAATGCTCTTAGTAGCGTAAAAATATCTTTTTCCCTAGCAAGTCTACCGTGGTAGCCTATAACATAACTATTTTCAAGTTTCAAACTCTTTCTTATTTTTTCTATTCTAGAAACATCTTCTCTTTGTTTCAAAGGCTTAAATTTTTCACTATCAACACCCAAATTAACAACTACTTTTTTACTTTTCAGTCCTAGCCAAGAAATCTTTTCTGCTATGCTCTGAGCGGGAACTATTAATAAATCAGACTTATTATGCAGCCAAGTACTATATGTTTTCGCGAGGGGTTGTATTAACTTTTTAACCCAAGGAATCTTAGATGCTTTAGGAACTAATTCCCATTCTAGGCTATGTACAAAACTAACAACTTTTTTATTAAGATTTCTTGCATGTCTAATACTATAAAACCCGATAGGTCCCAATGTTTGAACAAATATTAAATCATTTTTTTCAACTTCTCTTTTTATAATATCACTTTTAAGCTTGGCAATCCTGAAATCTCCAAAGCTCTTATTGCTTAAAGGCACTTTTTTAACTTTAAATTTCTTAGGAACTTTTCCAAAGTTAGGGGCTAAAATAGTTACTTCAAAACCTTTAAGTCTTGGCACTACTTCAGATAAAAATCGGGATATTCCGTCCCATCTGGGAAGGAAATTATCAGTTGCTATTAATAATTTCATCTTAATTTATGATAAACCTCTGCGAATTTAGTTTTATATCTTAAACCGTACAAAAAACCTTTTATATAAACTCCTAAATACAATATGTTAACGAAATATGCGTGTGTAAATAAATTTATTTGGCTTTTAAAACAATGAAGTGCTTTTATTTTAGTCTTAAATTCTTCAGATATATCTACAACTAGAACAGGGGTATCTCTCTTTGTATTCCATATATTCCACACATCGAAACTATAAACTTCTGCTTCAAATCCTTCTTCTTTATGAAGCTCATCGTATGCTCTTAAAACTGCTCTTCTGACACTTCTATGGTCTGGAAGCATATCGTCTATTGCGTGTGTAAAAATTATTTTTGGCTTAGTTTCTTTTAAAACGCTTTTTATTTTGCTATAAATATTCTTAGTGTTAAATTCTGTATTTAATTGACCGTCTGTCAAGCCGAAAAATTCTACTTTGTTTCCACCTATAACTTTATTAGCCTCTTCACTCTCTTTAATTCTTATATCTTTTATATAGTCTTTTTTATAATGAGGGTGGCTAAGTTCTCCGTAGCTAAATATATGTGTATCTACAGAATATCCTTTTTTTGCAAATTTAGCCATTGCTCCTCCTGCACCAAGTATTTGATCATCTGAGTGAGCGCAAAATACAACTATTGATTTCATGTAATAAAAGATAAATAAATAGATTTAATAGTTTTTGTTTTATTTTTTCTTTA
>SKIS01000012.1 GCA_007116295.1 Candidatus Woesearchaeota archaeon
TCTCCGCCGATTGGAAAGGTGAAAAAAGGATATGTGTGTCCGAAATCTACATCGTATAACACAGGTGTGTTTTGTAGCTGTTTTTTTGTTTTTAATATTTGCCGTATTTCTTTTTTTGTTATTTCTGATCCTTTTTGGAACCTTCCTATAACTAATGCTTTTATTTTCTTTAATTGTGTTAATTGTAAAAGCGACTGTAGATCTCTATCAAAGTTTAATGCTTTCGCTTCAAAGTCATCTTCTAAGAATAGTATTTTATCATTTATATCAGGCATATAAGGCGTTCCTTGAAGAAGATTTAGTGTGCAAAGGTTTCCTCCAATAAGTGTTCCTTTTGCTTTACCGGGGTTGTATACTTGGGTTTTGTTATTTGGTAAGAACTCTCTGTTTTCTTGATCAAAGTACCATTCGTCATCGCTCCATTTTTCACTATCTTTTATTTCTATTTCTTTTGTTTCAAAAAATGTTTTCTTGAAATAGTCTAATGTGTATTCAAAACCTTTTTTTTGTGAAAAAGTAGCGTAGTGCGGACCCGAGTATGTTACCAACCCTGTTTTTTTTAGTATTGCGCCTTGGAGCACAGTTATATCAGAGTAACCGCAAAATATTTTAGGATTATTTTTTATTAAGTCATAATCTAAATGGTCCAGTAATTGGTTGGCGTTGTGACCACCAAGAACAGTTATTATTGCTTTCACATTTTTGTCTTTGAAAGCTTCATGTATATCCTCCACTCTGGATTTTATGCTACTAGACATAAACATGTCTAATTCTTCTACATTTTTTGCAAAAGTTACTTTCAAACCCAAGGATTCTAATCTTTTTTTTGCTAATTCTCTTTGCTCTTTTGATATAACGCTAAAACTTGTGCTTGGAGCTATTACTCTTATCTCGTCTCCAACACGTAGCTTTTTTGGATAAATATACATATTTGTTCATCTAGTTGTTTTATTTATATACTTTTTTAAAATTAAAGAAATATGCATCGGCCGGGATTCGAACCCGGATCACCGGCTTGGAAGGCCGGGATAATAGCCATTATACTACCAATGCTTAAAATAAGGAAAAACAAATATTGTTTTTAAACGTTGTGATTTTTTAATCATAAATAATATAAACGCACAATATCTTCTTTGGTTGTATGAGTAAAAATAAAGATAAAGAAGTTTTTATGAAGGAATTTACTAGTTTTGTTCAAGATAAAGGCCTTGTCTGGGGCCCCAGTCCTGAGATTTATGGAGGAATATCAGGTTTTTTTGATTATGGACCTATAGGTAAGTTATTGAAAAATAAAGTGGAAAATTCTGTTAGAAAAATATTTTCTAGTAATGATCTTTGGGAAATAGAAGGCCCTACTGTTATGTCCGATAATGTTTGGAAGGCCTCAGGTCATCTAGATACTTTTACTGATCCTATTATAATGACTAAGGATAAAAAGGAAAGTTATAGAGCAGATAAGCTTTTGGAAGAGCAAGGAATAGTCATCCCTGATTTTAGTGAAAAAGAGCTTTTGAATTTGATCCAAAAGCACAATATTAAAGCTCCAAATGGCAAAGAATTAGATGATGAAATAACTCAACAAAGCCTTATGTTAAAAACTCATGTTGGTGGTTTTGAGGCTTCTTTAAGACCTGAAACAGCAACTGTTACCTATCTTCCTTATCCTAGATTATATAATCATTTTAGAAAGAAGCTTCCTTTTGGAGTTTTTCAAATAGGCAAGGCATATAGAAATGAAATTTCTCCTAGACAAAGCGTTATTAGAGGGCGAGAATTCACCCAAGCAGAAGGCCAAATATTTATCGATCCAAAAGAAAAAGATAACTGGGAAAAATATGAAGATGTGAAAAACCATATTTTACCTCTTTGGACTAAGGATCAGCAATTAAAAGGAGAAAATCTTAAGCCCATGAGCATTAAGAGTGGTTATGATAACAAGTTTTTTGGAAGTAAGTCTTATGCTTGGTGTGTTTGGCTTGCTTATGAGCAGTTTACTTCTATGGGCATACCTAAAGAGAGAATTAGGTTAAGACAGCATTTGGATGATGAAAAAGCTTTTTATGCAGCCGATGCATGGGACATAGAAGTTCATTTGAATAGTTTTGGCTGGATTGAGTGCTGCGGTATTCATGATAGGACTGATTATGATTTAAAATCTCACTCTGAAGGTTCGGGTCAAACTTTAGAAGCGATTAGAGATAATGGAGAGAGATTTATACCTCATGTTTTAGAGATAGCTTTTGGAACCGATAGGCCTACTTTTGCTTTAATAGATATTTTTTATGAGAGAAAAAAAGAAAGTGAAGGAAAAACTACTTTTAGTTTGCCTTACCACATGAGTCCTGTTGAAATAAGCATTTTTCCTTTAATAAAAAAAGAGCCTTTAAAAGACTTGGCTAAGGAAATTAAGCAAAACTTAGAAGGAGAATTTATTGTTGATTATGATGAATCAGGAAGTATTGGTAAAAGATATCTTAGAAGTTCTACTATAGGTACCCCTTTTGCAGTAACAGTAGATTTTGATTCTTTGGAAACAAAAGATGTTACTATTAGAGATAGAGATAGTGAAGATCAAAAAAGAGTTAAAATAAAAGATCTGAAAAACGTTTTTAGAGACTTGTTTTCATCTCAAACTTCTTTTAAAGAACTTTAAATTTATTTTACGATAGATTTAAATATCTTATTTGTAAATTATTTAATTTATGGCACAAAAAGATAATACTTTAAATGTAATAACACACGTTTTAGGGCTTTTAACTAGTTGGTTAGGACCTTTAATTGTACTGTTAGTTACAAAGGATAAGACAACGAAACAACACGCTAGGAAAGCATTAAATTGGCAACTTAGCTACATGATATACATGATAATAAGCTTTGTATTAATGTTTGTATTAATAGGATTCTTACTAATACCAATAATAGCAATATTAGATATCGTGTTTTGTATTATGGCTGCTGTTAAAGCAGGAAAAAACGAACTTTGGGATTATCCTTTAGCAATACCTTTCTTAAAATAAGTAATTGCTAAAACATTTTGTTTCCACCGAAAATTTTTTGGTGGTGAATTTTTCTTTTTTTATTATAAATACTAATATTTTTAAATAAGCAATCAAAAAATCTGTTTATGATTGATTTCACCATATTTTTAGCAATAACACCCATACTTTTAATAATAGTGTTAATGTTAATGAGACTTCCTTTAAAGAAAGCTGCTCCGATAACGTTTTTATACACCTTAGTTCTAGCATATTTTTATTGGAAAGTAACCAATCCCGCACTATTTGGATCAACCTTAAGAGGTCTTCTAGTCGCAATAGATATAAGCATAATAATATTTGGAGCTCTATTTTTACTTGAGTTCTTAAAAAAAACAAAGATAATATATTCAATAGAAAACTATTTGAGCACAATTTCTCCAGATGTAAGAATCCAAGCATTGCTACTTGTTTGGTTTTTTGGTAGTTTTATAGAAGGCGCCGCAGGATTCGGAACACCTGCGGCAATAATAGCTCCTTTACTGGTGGGAATAGGATTCCCTGTAATAACAGCTATATCAATAGCTCTTATAGGAAATAGCGCAGCAGTAGTTTTTGGAGCTGTAGGAACACCTATAAGAGTGGGATTTTCAGGACTCGAAGTAGCTGGAGTCGCCACACAAGCAGCGCTGATAAACATAGCAATAGGTCTTTTAGTGCCACTGGCAATTTTAGGAGTTTTAATATATAATAGCTCCCAAAGAAATTGGCAAAGATTTAAAGAAATAATACCTCTAAGCATATTATCAGGATTTCTACTTGTGGCTCCAAGCTATTTAGTTAGTTTTTTAGGAGAAGAGTTTCCTTCTCTTTTAGGACCCTTAATAGGGCTTATGCTAATGTTACTTGTGATAAAGCATAATGTATTTGTCCCGAAGCATGTTATGAAGTTTAAACGAAAAGAGGAAAAGAAAGAAGATATAAATAAAGTTAAAGCCATACTGCCTTACGGACTCCTAGTGCTTTTTTTAATAATAGGACGATTTTTTTTAGGCTCAAAAAACATCAGCTTAACAAGCGAAATTCAGCATACGATAAACTTTTTCAACCCAGGCCTAGCGTTTATACTAGCAATAATATTTTTTAGTTTTATATACAAAATAAGTTATAAAGAAATAAAAGAGCCATTAAAAAAATCTTTTAAAACAATAAAGACCCCCTTCATAGTAATATTTTTCATAACAGCTTTCGTTCAAATAATGATAAATTCCTGGATAAACTTTAGCGGATTGGAAAGCATGATTATAACAATGACTAATTTGCTAAACCTAACACTTCTACCTTTCATCACGCCTCTACTAGGAGCTTTCGGATCTTTTGTGACAGGAAGTGCAACAGTGTCTAATATCTTATTTGGAGCTTTTTTCCAAAGCGCAGCACAAAGTGCAGGGCTTCAAATAAATAAAGTATTAGCACTACAAGTAATAGGTGCAGCGATAGGGAACATGATAGCACTAACAAACATAGTAGCCGCTCAAGCAGCAACAGGAATAAGTGGAAAAGAACTAGACATACTAAAAATAACAATAATACCTTGCATCATATTATTAGTTGTCGCAGGAATAATAGGAGGAATTATTTTATGATTTTTTGTTTGAAATCATATACAAAAGTCTCTGAATGTAGTAACCTGGTATTACAAAGACAATAGATGCTATTAAAGGAAAAAAGTAAGTGTAAGAGTTAAAAGTGTAATCTTCAAATCCGCACATTTCAAATAGACAATTAATGTTAAGTTGTGGATCAGTAAAAAGTAAAGTAAAAATTATTAGTAAGCCCCCATAAGCATATGTGTAATACAAACTTTTTTTATTTATATCAGTTTTGTAAGTGAAAGCTAAAGCCACGAATGTACTTAAAAAGTGAACAACTAAAGCCATAACTAAAAAGAAGCCTTGTAATTCTAAAACGTAATCAGTTACGCCGAATAAAAAATTTTGAGTGACTATAAAGTAAATTATATCGATAGCCCAAACTATTTGCGCTATTAGTCCCGCAGATATTAATCCTTTAATCAGTTGGATTTTGTCAAAGAAAAAACCCAATGCTAAAAATAAAGGTATATGGTTGCAAAACCAAATAAGATTAATGGTGCTAACATAGCCATGATTTGTTATTATGATTAGGATTTGTAAAATTAAAAAAAATATTCCTAAAAGCAAATTTTTCTTTTTCATAAATAA
>SKIS01000028.1 GCA_007116295.1 Candidatus Woesearchaeota archaeon
AAATATATTTTCTTAGAAACTTTTTTATAATGTAATATAAATTGTTAGAATATATGAATTCAAAAATAATTTTAACAATAGTCGCAATAATTTTGTTAGTGATAGGAGTATATTACTATGTAGAAATAGCTCCGGTAAGATCAGAGATAGGTCAAAGCGTAGACGCATTAGAGGATGCGCTTGATAGGGAAGAATATACTAATATTCCTAGTCAAAGTCGACCTGCAACATTACAAACACCTTTATCTTTTGATAGGGAAGAATACGCTTTACTGGTTTATAACCCTTCTTTAAGTAGCTTTGATGACTTTTCTTTAGAATGTCTTAATAATCCTTCTGCCAGTATAAGTTCTTATGAGGTGCAAGGTCAGCAAGACGATTCCACAGTTGTAAAATTATATATTGACTTCCAAGGAAGTCAAGGAATTGATATTTGCACGTTATCTATATTGGACAGCGACCAAATTGCGATTCATAAGCTGCAAGAAACCGCTAGTTGATATAGAAAAAATTAATTAAAAAATAAAAAAAGTTGTGAAGAAATTATTTCTTCACTTTTACGTCTTGCATTCCTTCCCAAGCTATACTAAATAAGTTTTCTACTGCGCTTGCAAAGAAAGGTGTGTTAATCCAAATACCTATGTCGTACGTAGGATGAATTTCTTTATCGTCCATTATCATAAAGATAATTTCGCTTCCATCCACAACTATAAATCTGGCATTAATATCTGCGTGTTTAATCGTAACTATTCCTTCAAGTTCTTTAGCGGCTTTCTTGGTTTCTTCAGTCATAGGAGCTGCAACTCTTATTTTAACTCCTTTTTGTTTTAACTGTTCAAACACAGGCTTAAAACCTTCCATTTTTCTTAAAAAGCCTTCACTTGTTGTCATTATACTTATGCTCTTTTCTGCACTTCTAAGAGTCATATCCATATGATTGTACAAGTTATGTCTTCCTTTTAGTGATCCTGAAAGATCAGATGGTTCGACCATTTCTACGCCTGAGCTGTGTAAGCTTGTGAGCTCAGTTACTATATCAGAGTCTTTTAGTTCTTCTAATTTTTTAACGCTTTGCTCTGCTTCTTGCTTAACGTTCTTTTTTACTCTTTCTAGAACTTCTTTTGGCGGCACAGCTATATATTTTATTGGCTTGCCTATTTTCATTACTACAAAGCCTTTTTTTTCTAGGCTTTCTAGAACGTCATATGATCTGCTTCTTGGAACATTTGCAATATCGCTAAGTTCTCCAGCTGTACTTACACCTCTACTAAGTAAAGCCGCCCAAATTTTAACTTCGTATAAATTAAGAGAGAAATGTCTTCTTAACTTGTTTAAAAATTCGTCTTTTACAATCATTTTATTCAACCCCTCCTCGGGAAGTTCACCCCTTTTAATTAGTAAATATAGTTAACTACTTTAAATATGTTACGATTTTTTACTATTACTCGATTACTAAATTTTATCTTATCTCTATGTTTCCGTTATTTATTTTTATCAATGTATCATTATTGCTAAAAATTCCTTCTGTTGAAGAAGGACTATATGTTTTAAAATGAACTTCGAAGCTGCTGCGCTGATTGCCTTCTAAAAAAGTTCCTCTCACCCAACCGTCTTGGGAAATCCATCTTGCTCTAGGGCTTGTGTATCCTAAACCTTTATTATATGATAAAAATTTTCCTTTAGCATCATTCACGTAAAACTCTAATTCTCCTCCTTGATTATGGTTGCCTACGCTTCCAAACAAATCTTTTGCATTTAGTCTCATATGAGAAGAAATATTTTTGTTTAGGATTTTAGCACCTTTACTTTCAGAACCTATGTCTCCATTAACTTCTATATCGAAGATGGAGTTCTCGTTATAGCTAAAAGAATTGCTTTCTAAACTGCCTGTTTTGAAAACTACATGTATGCCTTTGTTTTCTATTACGCTAGCATCGTTTAACTTTCCGTTTATAGTAAACTTTATAGGATGTCTTCCACCTTTCAAACCGCGTATAAAACCTACGGGGAAGTATCCTTCTGAAAAGAAAAAATCATTCATTCCCGCATCATAGCTTTCTTGTATAATTAAATTCATTTTTTGAGCTACTTCTTTTTCTGCTTCTTCTCTTTCAAAACCTCCTTCATCTAAAGAAAGCAAGTAATTAGAAAAATTTCTATGTGTTATAGATAATGCTTCTTTCCCTAAGTGTTTCATATCTTCAAATTCTTTTATTATTTTAACTATGTTTTCCATGTAACTACTTAGAAGTGCGTATAGATATTTAAAGTTTACTCAACTATGAAAAATTCTTCATTACCAATAACTTTGCGATCATATTTTCCTGCTTTTTTCTTAAACCAATTTCTTTGAGGAGCAATCTTTTTTCCACCAATACTTTGCAGAGGAAAACTTATTATTTTTTTACATTTCATTTTCAAAAGCTCATCAGTTATATCTCTAGTTGTAGATTCTAAAGTATCCACCAATTTCAACATTAAACAAACATCAAAATTAGCGCTTACATTTACTAACTCTCTAACAACAGATTTATCCGACAAATCTAAAAGTTTAGCATCTCCTCTGATTTTTTCATTTTCAAAATATCTATTAACTAGCTCAACTTCTTGTCCGATGTCTATAGCCAAATAATTTTCAATATACTCTTTTTTAAATGCTAAAGGGTTCAACCCACAGCCTAAATCCATTATTTTTTTCCCAGAAATCAACTCGAGAAACTCTCCATAAAAAGGTAAACGCTCACGAGTACTCACATGTTTTTTTAAGGCTTCATCATATTTTTTTTCATCAATGAGCTTCTTCACACTTTCTTTATCTTCATCAAAACTTCCATAAACAACTCGAAGTCTTTTTCGGACCTCTTTAACAAAAAATTTGTACTCTTTACTTTTAGGATTATAATTCTTTTTTTCTAGCTCGGAAAAAAAATCTTTTTTTTCACTGATAACTTCCTTTAAAATCTTTTCAACAAAAGACTTGCTAAGGCTTGAGAGTTCTTTTTTTTGCATTATTTTAGCTATTAACTTTTCCATCTTAAAATTCCACAAATTCCTCCAACACCATCTATTTCTTCACTATCAACTATATGTATTTCTCCTTGCATGCTTTCCGCTAAAGAAAGCAACTTATCTAAGTCTTTGTATTTAGACTCTTCTTTTGATTTTCTCAAAAAGCTTTCTGTCACAAAAAGTTTTTCTACAGCTCCAATATTCACTGCCTTTTTTGTTTCGTTCAATCCAATACATGCTTTTTCTTCAGCTATGCTTCTCATTACATCTTGAACCAGTTTTTCTTGTCTACTGACTCTGTGATTTTTCAAACCACTAACGACTTCTTTTTTTCTAAGAAGTTCTTTAAAAGCAGCTTTATTATTTCCAGAGATAGAAGACCATATAACTCTCTTTTTCACATTTTCACTCAGCTCTTTTTCTAAGTACTCTTTCCAAAAAGAAGGACTTGCAATAACTATACATTCTGGATTTTGAGTAGAAACATATTCTTCTAATGCAGAATTTATTTCCTTATAAAAATTAGTTGTATTAACATCATACCCTTTTTTTTGAACATCTCCCTTGAGTTTAGAAATTTCCTCAAAACCAGTAGAGTCTAACTTTGCAAATCTAGCTTCTTCTCTATCAAAGATAACCAATAGGGCTTGAATATTTTTCTCTAAAGACTCCTTTAATTTTTTAATCTCATAAACTCCCCATTCTTCTTTTTCTATTTTTATGCTCTCACCCTCTTCTAAACTAAAGCTATGATAGCTTCCTTTGGAAACATCTTCAGGACCTTCAACTATAGGTCCTAATATTCTAAGACTTTTATGTTCTGGCTCATATTCTACTTTTTCTACTTCTAATTTAATCCAAACCTTTTTTCTGACAGTCTTAACATTTGGTTCCTGTCCTACTTTTATTTTTCTTTCAGTAATTCCAGAAACAAAATCTCCAGAAGTGATTATATGGCTTAAATACCAATTATCTTCTTGAGATTCTACAGTTACATGAACCACGTTTTTAACTTTGTTAAATTTCATAATATTAATAGTAATAAGTCATTATGTTTAAATTTTTATGTAAAACCGGACATCACTGGACATTTTTGCTAAAAACATATTTAAACAAAAAGATATACACTTATTATTACCTCTCACGAGCTGTGAGTTGAAATAAAAAGCGATAAGCAAAGGTGATAAATATGGAAAAAAAAGTAGATGAAGCAGGAAGATTAGACGTAAAAGTACCTAGCGTGGATGAAGTTTTGAAAAAAAAACATCCAGAAACAAAATTTAGGGCAGGAAGTGTATCTGCTACGATATGGAAAAATTCTCGAAAAGACGATAAAGGAAAAGAGATATTTTTTCGAACAATTTCTTTTGAAAAAGGATACCAAGACAAAGATGGAAATTGGCAAAACACTAATGTTTTAAGAACATCAGACTTGCCAAAAGCAACTTTAGTTCTTCAAAAAGCCTACGAATACATATACATGCAAGGAGATGAACAAGATGAGTGAAAAAGATATAATGGACCTGCCAGGAGTAGGTGCTGCCACAGCGGATAAACTAATAGCTGCAGGATATGATGATTTAATGAGCATAGCTGTAACGAGCATAGCCGTGCTATCTGATGCAGCAGGAGTATCAGAAACAGTAGCAAGAAAAATGGTGCAAGCAGCCAGAGATAGTCTTGATATGGGGTTCCAATCAGGTGCGGATTTACTTAAAAAAAGAAGCACAGTCATGAAAATAAAAACTGGAAGCGATAGTTTTGACGAAATGATGAGCGGAGGTTTCGAGACAGGAGCAATAGTAGAATGTTTCGGTCAATATAGTTCGGGAAAAACCCAGATAGGTCATGCACTATGCGTCAATTTAATAGAGCAAGATGAAGAAGCAATAGCTGTATACATAGATACAGAAAATACGTTTAGGCCTGAAAGAATAACTCAGTTTAGCCAAGGCAAAGGCTTAGAGCCTGATCAAGTGCTTGAAAAAATAAAAGTAGCTAAAGCCTTCAATTCAGATCATCAAATGTTGCTTGCTGAAAAAGTAGACGATTTAATAAAAGAAGG
>SKIS01000005.1 GCA_007116295.1 Candidatus Woesearchaeota archaeon
TTATTTTCTCTATATTCTTTTTCTCCTCTAACATCAAGGTATTCTACACCTTCGGTCTTTATTTCTTCTCTTTCAAAACTAAAGCTGGTTATGTAACCTTTAACATTATCTAATCCTATTTTATATAATGTGTTTGCAGCTTTTTTTGCTTGAGATTCATGTTGAACTAAAAAAGTTATTTCGTCGTTTTCATCTACAAAACTTCCTGCTGTTTCTGCCAGATTAGTCATTTTAGAAAGAAGCGTTCCAGGAACAATTTCTTCAGTTAAGTTTATAACAATTCCTTTTGCCTCTTCAAGTTCTTTAACTTCATTAGAAGGCAAATCTTTAGGACCTAGCTTATTATCTCGTTTCATCCTAGCAAAATACATAGGGGGTTCTGGCTGATCTTTTAAAATAAAATCTACGAATTCTTCTTCGTCTTCTATTCTTAAAGCTTCACTTGTTGCCAATTCATATCCTAAAGTACTATAAGGAACTGCTCCTAGGCTTTTACCGCACGCACTTCCACTTCCGTGTCCTGGAAGAATCATTAATCCAGGGTTAAATTTTTTGAATTTTTGAATACTTTCAAAAAGTGTTTTTGCACTTGGCTTCATATCTCCTTTATGTTTTGCTGCTTTCTCTAAAAGGTCAGGTCTTCCAACGTCTCCTACAAAAATGAAATCTCCTGTTAATGCAGCTACGGGTTCTTCACTTCTGGCTCCGTCAATTAACAAATATGTCAAATGCTCTGGTGTGTGACCAGGAGTATGTATGGGTTTCAATGTTATATTTCCTATTTTTACAAGGTCTTCTTCCCCAATTAATTCGTAGTCATAATTACTTTTTTTTAACCAGTCGTATTGCCAAGATTCGCCTCCTAGTTTAGATCCGTATACTTTTACACCTCTCTTAGCAAACTCTTTCAAACCTGTTATGTAGTCTGCGTGTATGTGTGTGTCGATTGCGGCTATTATTTCTACGTTTTCTTTTTTTGCTAAATCATAATATTTGTCTATGTCTCTTTCAGGATCAACTATTATGGCTTCTTTTGTTTTCTGACAGCCTATTAAGTAACTATATTGACTAATATCTTTATCTTCTATTTGTCTAAGCAACATTTGTATCACCTTTAATATTTTTAAGTACTGTTTTTGAATCGTGCTTCACTTTGTTCCAAGGAGCTTTACTAAGTAAGAAAGCCATTCCACAGGTATTAGTTATTCCTGAGTAGACTAAGCCGAGACCTACAAATAAGCTTATTCCGTAAAGCCAAGGGTTAACTAATGCTCCGAGAGCAACACCTATAGTAACTATTGATCCTGCTCCGAACCTAACTTGTCTTTCTAAGTCCCAAGATTTTGGACCGTAATTTATTTCGTATCCTTCTTTTTCCCATGCTTGTATACCTCCATCTATAACGCGGGTATCCACGCCGTTTTCTTTTAGGATATCGCAAGCTTGTTTTGCTCTATTTCCTGATTTACATAAAAAAGCTACGTTAGCTTTTATTTTAGAAAGCTCTTTTTTATGATTGCTAATATCACTTAGTGGAATATTAAAACTTCCAGGTATGTGTTTTTCTTTATACTCTTTTGGTGTTCTCACATCTATAATTAATGGTTTTTCTTTCTTTACTTTTGTTGGACTTATCATTATAATCACCTTCGTAACAGAAAAAAATAGTCTGTACTCTTTTAAAAGGGTGTTGGACTACAGAAATTACTTTGTGTATTATTCAGTATCGCAACAATTAAAAGTCTATATTAATTAGTATATTGTATGATAAATTTAGCTTGTAAAAATATATCTGTTGAAGAGTTGATTAGATGCGCTTTTAATTTAAAAAAAACAGAGTATCAAATAATAAGAATACTTCTTAAACATCCTGGTTTAACAAGTCATGAATTAAGTCAAAAGCTAGAAAAAGACGTGACTACTATACAAAAAAGTTTAAAGATTCTATCTCAAGAAGGATTGGTTTTGAGAAAGCAAAGAAATCTTGAGCAAGGTGGCTATGAGTTTTATTATGAAAGCATTCCTAAAAACAAAATAAAAGAAAATATAGAAATAAATTTAAAAAATTTTGAGGACAAAGTCCTCGATGCTATAAGAAATTTTTAGGAAAACTATCTTCCTAACTCTTTTTCTTTTTCTGCTATGCTCATAGTTGTTTTTATAACTGTGTCGGGATTCAAGCTAATGCTATGTATTCCTTGTTCAACTAAGAACTCTGCAAAGTCTGGGAAGTCACTTGGTGCTTGTCCGCAAATACCTATGTATTTACCTTTTTCATTAGCTATTTTTATGACTTTTCTCAAGAGGCTTTTTACAGCTTCATTTCTTTCATCATAAACATGACTAACCAACTCAGAGTCTCTGTCAACTCCAAGAGTCAACTGAGTTAAATCGTTACTACCTATGCTGAAACCATCGAATACATCTAAGAATTCTTCGGCTAATATAACGTTAGAAGGTATTTCACACATAACATAAATCTCTAGTCCGTCTTGTCCTTTTCTCAGGCCGTTTTCTTCCATAACTCCTAATACTTTTTTACCTTCTTCAATCGTTCTACAAAACGGTATCATAACTTTTAAGTTATTTAGACCAAAGTCATCTCGAACTTTCTTAATAGCTCTACATTCCAAATCAAAGGCAGGTCTGTATTCTTTACTATAATATCTGCTTGCTCCTCTCCAACCGATCATAGGGTTATCTTCATGTGGTTCGTAGGCTTTTCCACCAAGTAAATTAGCGTATTCATTAGTTTTAAAATCACTAAGTCTAACTATTACTGGTTTAGGATAAAACGCTGCTGCAAGCATACCTATTCCTTCAGCTAATTTGTCTATGAAAAACTGGGTTTTATCCACGTATCCTGCAGTGATTTCATCTATTTTCTTTTTTAGCGTTGTATCTTCTATGCTATCATAGTTGATTAATGCTAAAGGATGAACTATTATACTATTATTAATAATGAATTCTTCTCTAGCAAGTCCGACTCCTTCACAAGGTATGTTGCTCATTTCAAATGCTTGGCTTGGAGTTGCCAAATTCATCATTATCTTAGTTTTTGGCTTTGGCATGTTTTCAACATCGTGTTCTTCTATTTCGAAAGGAACTATTCCTTCGTATACGTAGCCTTCATCTCCTTGACTACAATCAGCAGTCACTTCTTGTCCTGAGTGTATATTATTTGTTGCATCTCCTGTTCCTACAATACATGGAATTCCCATTTCTCTGCTAATAATAGCTGCATGACAGGTTCTTCCTCCTCTGTTTGTAATAATTGCAGAAGCTATCTTCATTATTGGCTCCCAATCAGGGTCAGTCATATCTGTTACTAGAACTTCTCCTTTTTTGAAGTGTCCTATGTCTTTAACATCTTTTATGACATTAGCTTTTCCTTGACCTATTTTTTCTCCTACGCTTCTTCCCACAGAGATTTTATTGCCTTCTCCTTTCAAAACGTATTTTATAAGTTTACTGGTGTCTTTTCTGCTCTGAACAGTTTCAGGTCTTGCTTGAACAATAAACAATTCTCCTGTAACTCCATCTTTTGCCCACTCCATATCCATTGGCTTGAAGTAGTTGGCTTTCTCACTATAATGGTCCTCGATTATGCAAGCCCACTTTGCTAAAGTTATAACTTCTTCATCGGTTATACAAAACTTTTTTCTTTCTTCACTAGGCACATTAATGTTTTTAACAGGGTTGTTTCCTTGCGTGTTATAAATCATCTTAATGGCTTTTTCTCCCAAGGCTCTGTAAATAATGGGCTTTTTACCTTGCTTTAATGTTGGCTTAAATACGTAAAACTCGTCAGGGTTTACTGCTCCTTGAACTACGTTTTCTCCTAGTCCATAAGCTCCTGTTATTAATACTGCTTCTTTAAATCCTGTTTCTGTATCTATACTAAACATAACTCCGCTGCTAGCAATGTCGGATCTTACCATTTTTTGTACTCCTACACTTAAAGCTACGTCAAAGTGGCTGAATCCTTTGTCCTCTCTATAGCTAATGGCTCTGTTTGTAAATAAACTAGCAAAACACTTTTTACACGCTTCTAATAAAGAATGATATCCTTTTATGTTCAAGTAAGTTTCTTGTTGGCCTGCAAAGCTCGCATCTGGAAGATCTTCTGCTGTTGCGCTACTTCTAACAGCGACATCTGTGTTTTCACCGTATTGTTTACACAAATTATCGTATGCGTGCATTATCTCTTGATCTAATCTTTCTGGGAATGTGGCGCTTCTTAAAAGTTCTCTAACTTTATGTCCTCTCTCGCTAAGGTTCTTCATATTAGATGTATCTAAATCTTTTAGAGATTCGTGAATTTTTCTTGGCAAGTCGTTTGCTTCTAAAAACTCTCTGTATGCGTGTGCTGTAAGTGCGAACCCGTTGGGAATATTCACTCCTTTAGAAGTTAATAACCTGTACATTTCTCCTAGTGATGCGTTTTTTCCACCCACTAAAGGTACATCTTCGATACCTAGTTGATCAAACCATAAAATTAATGCTTTACTTTTATCCATTAAGCCACCTCTTTTTTTTAATATAATGAATATAATTTGATTCGTGGCGTTCGTATATAAATGTTTCCTTAATTAATACACGAGAAACCTTACTACTTAGCAATAGATAAAACTCTTATAGTCACTAAAAAGTAATTACTTAAGGAAATGTTTATAAATCAAGTAATTTTTTCCAAAAAAAATGGATAATAAAAAAATTTCTCAACTAGAAGAAATAATTGAAAAAACAAAAACTTCTCTATCTCAAGAAGAACAAAGACCTAGTTTTTTAAGCAGTCGTAACTTTTTTGAAAGCTATGTTATTTATACTCAGTTTCTAGACAAATCTTCTGAAAGATTCCAAAAAGACTTGACTATATTTGAAGAAGATATAACTGAAATACCTGCAA
>SKIS01000052.1 GCA_007116295.1 Candidatus Woesearchaeota archaeon
CTATTTTACCTTTAAACATTCACATTACTCGTATATCTTACGAAGAATTTGCGGATATGTTTTTAAGTAAAAGATTCAATGTTGTAAATGAAGCCTTGAAAAGTAATGTAATACTAATTGGTTTAGAAGATTACTATAGGATAATTAACAATGCTCTTTGAAGAAAAAATATCTCAAGCAAAAAACAACGTATCTAATTATTTAGAAGAAGGACTGTTGAAAAAAGTAGATTTTGATAAAAACATATTAGGTATTCTTATACAAAATTCTGAAGAAAGCTTGATAGAAGCTCAAAAAGTAAATAGTTTTCTCTGGAAAATAGTGATGTCTTATTATTCTATGTTTTACATTGCTAACGCGGTTTTGTTAAAAAGTGGTTATAAAGTAGGCCATAAAATAGCTCACAAAGTCACAAGTGATGCATTAATAGTAATAATAAAAGACAAATTAAAAAAAGAACTTTTGGAAGATTATGAAACTGTTAAAGAAGAAGCTTTAAATTTCATAAAAGCAGATGAAATAATTCAATCTTTTGAATTTGAAAGATCTAAAAGAAGCAAAGTCCAGTATGAAACAACTCAAAAAATTAAAGAAAGTAAAGCAAAAACTTCAATTAATAGAGCAAAAGAATTCATGTTAGCTATGAAAAAACTGCTTTGATGTTCTGAACTACTTTATTTACTTGGATTGTTTCCCTTGGTATACATGTTTAAATAATGATCTAGTTTGCTTGCTTCACTCGTGACAAGATTCATTGCATCTGCCTGTTTTCTATGTTTAGAATTCCATAACTTATACACAGAATAGCTTGAAGCACCACCTATTTGACCAGAATATAAAGTTCCTTTTGCAAAGTTTGCAACACCTTGAGTGGTGTTAAACAACTCCAGAGTTGATAAACTATCTGTTAATAAAATTCCAGTCCCACTAGCACAAAATCCTAAACCAATAAAACCAGTAAAAGCTAAAGGAAAATCTAAACCATCAAACTTGTGTCTAAAATACTCATTCTTCAGTTTAACATTCCATTTGGTTTGTCCATTAAAAGCATCTGTTGTAAAGTCTTTGTAAAACCTGACTTTTATATCATTTATTTTTATGAGCTCTCCAACTGAGGAATATTTTTGTTCAACCTTTTCCTTTTCACCTTTTTTTGCGCTTAGATATTCATCAAACATATCAATAACATAATCTTTCATAGTTGTATTGTTGGTTAAGATTGTTTTTAGATGAATATTTTGTTCTACTGTTTTATTAATGTCTTCTTTGTTTTGATTGACAAAGCTATCTATTACTTTATTGTATTCTTCAGGGTACTGCAAAGACATAGCTTTATTAACCGAACCATTAGCTTCTTTAACTTTTTTTGAAAGCTTCGGATCTATTGCAGCAACATCCTTAGGAAGTTGAACATCATATTTTCTTAATCTTGTTAGTAAGTTCGTTTTCATTTTGTTTCACCTTGATTATTGCAATACTTTTGATACAAGTTTTTGCTCGCAATTCTATTATGTTCAAAAGAGCTATTTTTTCCTATAGAAAGTTCATAACAAAGATGTTCTGTAATATCAACTAATCCGTTATTATTTACATCCATCAAATTAAATTTTTCATTTGTAGACTCTAAAATATTTTTTTCAGCTTCTAAGACTTTGTTAGAAAGTTCATATTGTTCTATGTTTTCACGTATTTGACTGTGTTCACGAATATCGTAAGTACCATATAAATTAGAATAATACAAATATGCAGCTAAAAAAGGAATTCCAAAAATAGGTACAAGAACGTCCTTAATACATCCTCCAAAAAATTCTAAATCTTCATAATCATCTTTCATTTTCTAACGCCTCTATTTGTTCATCTATTTTTTTAGCTGCGAAATAGTTTTTACTTAATAGTGCTAACTATATTTATTATATAAAACTTATTTCTGTATTTTTTACAAAAACACAATATTTATATTATTTAATAGTTTATTTGCAGATATGTTTGACGTAAAAGACAAAAAAATATTATCTGAACTAATGCTTGATGCAAGAATACCAATAACTAAGTTAGCAAAAAAAGTAGGAGTGAGCAGAGAAGTAGCAAATTATAGAATAAAAAAGTTAGAAGAAAAACAAACAATAAAAGGATACTATGTTCTAGTCAACTATGAGGCTTTAGGGTTTTCAAGACAAGTAATATTTTTACAACTTAAAGGAGTAAATTCTAAACAAGAAAAAGAAATAATAAATAAAATAGCAAATCATGAATATACGACATACCTAAGTCCAATTATTGGAAAATGGAATGTAGTCTTTGATATTCTAACAAAAAACGAGAAAATGCTAGAAAAAGTAGTAAAAGAAATAATTACTCCAATTCAGCAATACGTAGACTCTTTCATTTTAATTACATCTAACACAAAAGGAGAGTTTTTTCCAACAAAGTTCTTAGGAATAAAAAAAGACAATGAATCTGTTAATAAAACGACTAAACCTTACGAACTCGATGATTTAGATAAAAATATTTTAAGAGAACTATCAAAAAACGCTCGGACGGACTATATTTTACTCTCAAACAAACTAGATGTTCCTGCAACAACAATAGCTTTTAGAGTAAAAAAACTTCAAAAAAACAACATATTGCAAGGAAGCACAATAAGTATTGATTACAAACATTTTGGATGGGACTTTTATAACTTACAACTAAAATCTCAAAACACAAACTTAAAAGAATTCTTTGAATTTGTAAAAGAACATAATAACATAATATTTTACTATGAATACTTAGGACATGAAAACTGGGATATAGACCTCGGTATAATAGCAAAAAATACAGAAGAATTAAAAGAAATACTAATAGAAATAAAACAAAAATTTGGAGAAGAAATTCAAATTCAAAACATGTATGCAGTAAGCAATCTCTTAAAAGATAATATTGTTCCTGAAGGTGTTTTGAAATAAGAGTTAAGAACAAAGGATATTTTTTAGTAACTATTATAAACTCTTCACAAACTTGATTTTTTTATGAAAAAATATTTTGGTGGAGGTCAGGTAAATCCTTGTTTTATTTGTGGTCAAAGAGCTACTACTACAAACAAACAAGAAGTTCCAACTTGCCCAAAACACAAAGATCAAGAAATGAATTTCAAATGTGCTTGCGGAGATTATCTAGATCCAAAACAAGGAAAGTACGGTCCTTACTTTGTTTGCTTCAAATGTGGTAATATAAGTTATAAAAAAGGTTTAGAAATAAACGATTTGCCCTTAAAAAATATTCAAGAGTTATAAAAAATATGCTTTACTTACGTACTCTTTAACCATTCTGTGAGTGTTAAAATAACTTCCATTAATAGCTATGCAGTGCTTCATAATATTGATCCACTTAGCTTTATCATTATAATATGTTGGCAAAATAATTGTTTCTAATTTACGATATATACTTTCACTATCAACTTCGTCTTGGTTTTGTCCTTCTTGATAACTATCTCCTATGCTCCATCCTGTCAGGTTTTCCATATGTCCTTCTATCCACCAGCCATCTAAAACACTAAAACTTGGCTCTCCGTTTTGAGCTGCTTTCATTCCACTAGTTCCTGAAGCTTCGTTTGGTCTTAAAGGTGTGTTGAGCCATAAATCTACTCCGCTAACAAGAAGCTTTGCAATTTCCATATCGTAATTTTCTAAGTAAACAAACTTTATGTTGCCATCTAAATGGCTTGCTCTTTCAATTATGCTCTGAATATATTCTTTTCCTTGAAAATCGTTTGGATGGGCTTTTCCTCCATACACTATTTGAATAGGTCCTACTTTCTCAGACATACTTTTAAGCCACTTCAAATCATTAAAAAGAAGTGTTGCTCTTTTGTAACCAGTAGCTCTTCGAGCAAATCCAATTGTAAAAGTTTCAACGTCAAAGTCTTCATCATAATTTTTTTTGATATAATCAAATAAATCACTTTTAGCATCTATATGGGCTCTCCATATATCGTCATCATGAATCTTGAGTGCTTCTCTCAAGGCTTCCGGGCTTTCCACCCAAGAAGATAAATGTTTATCAAAAACACTTTTCATGTGGCTGCAAACCCAAGTATTTGTATGCACTCCGTTAGTAATGCTCTTAATATCTTCTCCAGGAAACATCTTTCTTGAAACTTCGCCGTGTTTTCTAGCTACAGCGTTTATGTATTTGCTGAACTTCATAGCTAGCTTAGTCATATTGACTCCGCTGCCTATTTCTATCATTCTTAAAATTCCTTCATCGTAACCTGCTAGTGCTTCTTTTACTTGCTGATGGGAAAAAGAATCATGGCCTGCGGGTACAGGGGTATGAGTTGTAAAAACACATCTTTGCTTAACTTTCTCAATATCTTTATCCATGTCTTGAAGCAAAGGCAAGGTTAAAAATCCTGCGTGGCCTTCATTCATATGATATTTAGAAACATCTATGCCTAGTGCTTTTAGCATTTTATAGCCGCCCACACCTAAAACTATTTCTTGACAAAGCCTGTAAAAATGATCTCCTCCGTATAAATGAGAAGTTAAGTTTTTATCGTAATCACTATTGGATTCGATATTTGTATCTAAAAATATTATTGGTACTTC
>SKIS01000018.1 GCA_007116295.1 Candidatus Woesearchaeota archaeon
AGTCAAACAATAGCTGTTGCTACTGGTGGACAAATGGTCAAGTCAGATAGATTAAAAAGCAACCCTACTACTGCTATGGCTGCGGCTAAAAAAGTAGCTGAAATAGCAATGGATAAGGGCATAAGAGGTATTCATGTTAAAATAAGAGCTCCTGGAGGACACAACGGTCCTATGAATCCAGGTCCTGGTGCTCAAGCAGCAGTTAGAGCTCTTTCAAGAAGGGGACTTAGAATAGGTCTCATAGAAGACGTCACTCCTGTTCCTCATGGAGGATGTAGGAAAAAAGGTGGTAGGAGAGGTAGAAGAGTATGAAACTAAACGCAGTAGATAAAAATGCTGAAAAAATAGTTTTTGAAATTAGTGATTCAACTCCTGCTTACGTTAATAGTCTTAGAAGAGTACTAACTTCAGAAGTTCCAGTTATGGCGATTTCATCAGTCGAGTTTAGAAAAAATGACTCTGCTCTTTATGACGAAATGATTGCTCACAGATTAGGATTACTGGTTTTAAGCACGGATACAAAGGGATACAATGTTCCTAAAAAAGATGCAAAGCCAAGCTCTGCTACTCATGTAAAACTAACATTAAAAGAAAAAGGACCTAAAGTTGTTTACGCTTCATCTCTTAAAAGCGATGATAAATCAATTGTTCCTGTTCATCCAAAGACTCCGATAGTTAAACTATCAGAAGGACAAGAATTAGAGTTAATTGCAACTGCTCACTTAGGCTTTGGTAGAGACCATGCGAAGTGGAGTCCTGGATTAATATCTTATTATCAAAAACCAACCATAAAGGTTGAAAATAAAGGCGTAGAAAAAGTATTGGAAGCCTATCCTTCACAAGTAGTTAAGGGAGGAAAAATAGATCCTAAGCTAATAAACTCACCTAATTTAATAGATGCTTGCACAGGTGTATCTGAGCACGTAAAAATAGAGTATGGTGAACCAAAAGATTTTGTATTCACAATAGAAAGCTGGGGTCATTTAAAACCTCAAGAAATAATGGAGTTAGGATTAAAAGCGTTTGATGAAAGCTTAGATGAATTCAAAAAAACGTTAAAACAAGTTTAAGCGCGGGGGTGGCAGAGCCTGGTCAAATGCGCTAGCTTGAGGGGCTAGTCCCTTAGTGGGTGCGCGTGTTCAAATCACGTCCCTCGCAGTCAAAAAAATATAAAATGGCAAAAAAAATAAGGAAAAACGAAGATTTGCAGAGCTTAATAAGAGAGCTCAAAAAAACATCCTTAGATAACAAAGTAAAAATTTGGAAGAGGATAGCTGAAGATTTAGAAAAACCAACTCGAAATAAGAGGGTTGTTAATGTATATAAATTATCTCAGTATTCAAAAAAGGATGATGTAATAGTTGTTCCAGGAAAAGTTTTAGGTAGCGGAGACATAGATCATTCGATTCAAGTAGCTGCTTTAAGTTTTTCATCACAAGCTATTGATAAGATAAATGAAAAAGGAAAGGTTATAACTTTAAGGGAACTAATCAAAACCAATCCTAAAGGTAAAAACATCAAAATTATAGGTTAAAAAAATGATAATAATAGACGCAACTGATTTAATCGCAGGAAGAATTTGTACTTATGCAGCTAAAAAAGCTCTTTTAGGCAATCAAGTACACATAATTAATGCAGAAAAAGCAGTGCTAACTGGGAAAGAAAAAACTATTTTAGCTAGATTTAAGCAAAAAAAAGATATGGGTGCTCCTTTAATAGGACCTCACTTTCCTAAAAGAGCTGATAGGATAATGAAAAGAATGGTTAGAGGTATGATTCCTTATAAAAAGCCTAGAGGAAAAGAAGCATTATCAAATGTTAGATGTTACATAGGTGTGCCATCTGAATTTGAAGGGAAAAAATATGAAGATCTATCTCATTTAAGTGTTCATAAAACTAATGCAAGATACATAACTTTACATAGAGTAAGCAAACATTTAGGTGCTAAAGAATAATGGCAAAAAAAATAATACATGAAAGTGGAAAAAGAAAAAGTGCTATTGCTAGAGCTACTTTAAAGCCTGGTAAAGGTCAAGTTTTTATAAACAAAAAGAATTTAGACGTTGTTGAGCCAGAAATGATTAGAATGAGGATGAAAGAGCCTTTAATACTGGCAGGTAAGAAGGCAGATAGTGTTAGAATAGATGTTAATGTTAGAGGAGGAGGAATCTCTGGACAAGCAGATGCTGTAAGACTCGCTATTGCTAAAGCATTAGCAGAATTTGATTCTTCTTTAAAAGATGTTTACTTAGAATATGATAGACAACTACTAGTTGCAGATGTAAGAAGAAAAGAAACTAGTAAACCAAATAGTCAAGGTCAAGCAAGAGCTAAAAGACAAAAGAGTTACCGTTAAAAATGATAATACCCGTAAGATGTTTCAGCTGTGGAAAACCTATAGGTCACCTATGGGAAGAATTTGTGCAGAGAACTGAAAAAGGAGAAGATAAAAAGAAGGTTTTAGATGATTTAGGAGTTTTAAGACCTTGTTGTAGAGCTATGTTTTTAGGCCAAGTAGATTTAATTGATACTGTGGCTAAGTTCAAAAAGAACTAATTTTTTCTTTCTTTATTTTTTATTAGAATAAATGCGCGCCTGAGAATGGACTTAACCTAAGCAGAGCAGCTTGACCCTTACTATTCCTCCTTCCTGCGACCTCTCAAACATCGACTTTGAAGATTATGGCTGCTCTATTCCTAGTCTGACCAGGTTCTCAGCAAAGACGATCAAAAGAGACAGGTTATCGACAGTTTAATAAGGACTGCTTCACCTAAGCAAACCTCTTCTCAGGCTTCGTCCCCCACATAAAGCCGGGTTTTGGGTTACAAGGCACGGCTAACGCCCCGGACTAGCGTTATAGGGATGTTTCTTTGTTTTATAAAAATTGTTATAGCATTTAGTTAATTTTATATAGGGATTAGTATAAGGATGTATTATGAAGTTTTTCAAATTCATACTCGGAAGGAAGATTCCTAAAAAGGAAGTAAGGGAAAGCGAAGTTGATGTTTTATTCGATGAAATATATAGTGGTCTTGCTTATTTAGGTGCTTTTTCTAATAAAGATACTGTATGGAAAAAAGGAATTCATAAAGTTGAGCCTGTAATCAGAAAAGTTTCTGAGTTAATGACTCTATTAGGAAAATATAAAGATAGTTTTGATTCTAAGCAAAAAAAAGTTTATAGAGATTATGAGGGTGCTTTAAAAAAAATGCAGCAAAAGCTCGTATCAAAATTTTCTTAGATAAGATAAAGTTTCTAGAACGTCTTCTTTTAGGGTTTGGAAAACACAGTCTTTGTCTATGTTTCCATCTATTATAACTCTATTTGTAAAAAGTTCTATTGCAGGCTGATTAAGTGTTATATAGTCTTTTATCCTGGAGGTTATATCGTCTGAAGCACGATTTCTTTTAATCATTCTTTCTCTCATAACAGGTATAGGTACACTTAATTCATAAACTCCTAAGATATTATATTTATCCTTAACTTCGTCTACTTGACTTGGGTTTCGGGGGTATCCGTCAAAAAATATTATTTTAGAGGGGATTCCTTTCAAACGCTTATCTATCAACCAAGATATATATTCGTCTTCTAAATGACATCCTGTTTCTTTGCTCTCTATTATTTTAGGGTTACTTCCTGTATATGCTCTTATTAAATCTCCTGTTGAGACTTGTGTAGAGTTAAATCCTATGGAGTTTAATAGGTCAACCAGTCTTTTACTTTGAGTTCCTTTCCCACTTGCAGGTCCTCCCAACATAAAAAAAGCTTTTTGTTTCATATATATTAACTATAAGTTGTAAATTAAGGATTTTATTTAAAATTTTTCAAATCATTTAAATATAAGACTCTTCACTTTAATTTTTATGAGTTTCAAATTAACATTTTTAGGCACAAGTAGTATGGTTCCAACTAAAAAAAGGAATGTTCAAGCTATATATTTAGAGTATAAAGGAGAGGGTATGCTTATTGATTGTGGTGAAGGAACTCAAAGACAGATGAATATAGCAAAAATAAATCGTTTAAAAGTAAAAAAAATATTTATAACTCACTGGCATGGAGACCATGTTTCAGGACTGATAGGGCTTATACAGACTATTGGTAACACTCCAAATCCTGGAAAATTAGAAATATTTGGTCCTGTCGGCTCAAAAAAATACATGAAAAACATTTTACAAAGTTGCATATTTGATTTAAGAATACAAATAGAGGTAACAGAAATAGAAGCTAAAAAGCCAAAGAGTTTTTTGAAAACAAAAGATTTTGAGGTTTTTGCTGCAGAAATGGAGCATGGAGTTCCTTGCCTAGCCTTTCGTTTTGTTGAAAATGATAGAAGAAAAATGTCTGTGACTAAACTAAAAAAGTTAGGTTTGAAAGGTCCTCTTGTGGGTCGGTTGCAGAAAGGGAAAGTCGTTGAATTCGAAGGGAAAAAAGTTCTTCCTGATCAAGTTTCAAAGATACAAAAAGGAAAAGTAGTAACTATAATACTAGATACTAAGATAAATCAGAATGCTTATAGTATAGCTCAAGAGTCAGATATTTTAATATCTGAGGCGACCTATGAATCTGATAAAGAAGAAAAAGCA
>SKIS01000023.1 GCA_007116295.1 Candidatus Woesearchaeota archaeon
AATTATTATTGCTAATAGGTATACTTTCTTTGACACGTATTTATGTTGTTAGTCAAGAAAACGTTTGGATAAGTACAACTCTATTAGTGTTTACTTACTATCTAATTCTTAGCATAGTTCTTAATTATTTGAAAAGCTTCTTGGTAAAAGTATATCTAAGAAAAAATAATTATGGTATAAACTACGTTGATAATTTTGTTCTTGGAATTAGAAGAATAACTAATTTTTTGATTCACGCAGCGTTTATATTGATATTAATAGAACTGAGCGGAATAAGACTTATTAACATACTAACAAGCATAAGTTTAGTTGCAGTAGCATTTGTGCTCATTTTTAGGGAGTATATAGCTAATTTCTTAAATGGTTTAGTACTAATGTTTACAAAAACTGTTAGGATGGGAGACTACGTTAAAGTTGGAGATTCTATTGGTAAAGTAGTTGATTTAAACTTTATGCATGTTCAACTTAAAAACGAAGAAGACGAAATAGTGTATATACCAAATAATAATTTTTTAACTAAAGATATAATAAATTATAGTAAGAGAAAAGATAAAACTGTAAAGTATTCATTTACCTTACCTTTAATCAGTAAGAAGACCTATGATGAAATAAAAAAATCTTTTATCGAAAACTTGGAAAAAGAAGATTACGCTAAAGTTATTTTCTATGTAGAAAAGATAACTAAGGACGGAGCTGATTTAGTAGTTGAAGCAAAAACTGATTTGAAACAAAAAAATAATGTCTTCAAAGAAATATGCGGCGAACTGGCTTTAAAGCATAAAAATAAACTATCTAAATAAATACAAAAGAACGCTAATAATTATTCCTATAACTGCAAACGCAGTTGTTTGAAATATTTGTCCATAGGAAAAAGCTATGCTCGCAACCATAATTAAACCTCCAAGCATTAAACCTATTAAAAATAAAAATGTTTGAGACCTATAATTATTTATTAAATAGCTTATAGTTGAAATTAAACTTACAAGAGCTACAAAAGCACCTAAAACTAATAAGAATAATTCTCCTAAGTTATCTAAAGCATTTCTTGCTATATGAACAACTCTCTCATATTGTCCCAAAATTAGCAAAACGTAAGATCCGCTTATTCCTGGTAAAAGCATTGCTGTTGTTGCTAAAAATCCACTTATAAACAAAGCTGTAGGCGAATAAGTGAGTTTTACTGATAAAGAAGTTATAATAAGACCTGTTAATACTCCTAAAAAAACCCATTTTTGATGATTTTTTTTATGTTCCTGCCTTAGCAACAAGAAAGAGCTTCCGAGTATGACTCCTAAAAAAAATCCGTATATTCTTTGAGGATATCTTAAAAGAGCAAAATCTAAAAAGAATATCATAGAAATCAAACCTGCTAATAATCCTAAGCCTACCGTAAATAAAAATAGAAAGTCGAGTTTCAAAAAATCCTTAACTGATTTTATCGAAATAATTTTTTTTAACTCTTTGACTATTTTTTCATATATACCTGTAATAAGTGCTATAGTTGCTCCACTTATTCCTGGAATAGTATCTGTTATACCTATGAATATTCCTTTAAAAAAGTTCTTTATCATCTTTTTTATTCTAAGCCAATATAGTCAATTATATCTCTATGAGCGCTTTGTTTTTCATCAGATTTTATTATTAACACCCTTAGCTTTCTTAATGCTTCGCCTATTGTTTGGCTTTCGCCAAATCCTTCTGCGGTTAAATCGAATTTCTTTGCAGCCCTAACTCTTAATCTGCAATGAAGAAGTTTTTCTCCTCTTAAGGTTTCTTTATGCTCAGTTATATGAACATATATGTGCCCTTGCTTTAGTAGGTCTTTGTATTTTTCTAAAAAGGTTTGTAGTTCTTTTCGAATTTTTTCTCTATTTAGCCTTATTTTACTTATTATTTGTATTTTAAAAACTTCTTTTTCAGGAGAAAAGTGAGAAGTTAGATGGGAAAGCAGATCTCTTTTAGTTATTATTCCTCTGTTTTCTACTAGTACACTACTAACATCATTTTTTTTCATTATGTTATAAACGTCTCTAATACCTTCCTTTGCAGAACAAGTTATTAAGTTTTTAACCATTATTTCATTTATTTTAAGATTTAAAGGAGTTTTTCTTTCATCCAATATATCTTTTCGAAGTTTTTCTGTTGGCTTTATAGCTTTTGTAACCACATCCTTTAAACTTACAATCCCTATGAATTCTCCTTCTTTTACTAAAGGAATCCTAGAAATATTGTTTTCTCTTAAGGTTACAAGAGCTGAAGCTATTGTGTCTTCTGAAGACAATGTTATCATGTTTTCAGTCATTATATCTTCAGCAAGATGTTTTTCTTCTATTAAGTAAAATAGTTGCTCTATGACGTCATCTCCATGAACAATTCCCACAACTACTTCTCCTTCAAAAACTGGTAATGAGTGAAGCTGATTTTCACACATAAGTCTCGCTATTTCTTGTAAAGAAGTGTTTTTTGTTATTTTTGGAGCATTTCTCACTATTTTTTTTATTTTTGTATCACTAGTTGCTTTTATAACTTCTTTTTGCGTAAGGACACCAACGTATTTACCATTATTTATGATTACGAACACTTGTTTCGAGTCTTTAAATCTTGATATTATTTCTTTAACTGTCTCTTCCCCTGTAAGTTCAGAAAAATTTTCTTTAGTTAGTTTTATAGCTTTGATTTCTTTCATTTTAACCCCTCATCTAGTTTTTTTATCTACTACTAATAGTATAGTGCTTGTAACTATATAAAGGTTTGTTCAAACGGAAAATTTTATAACCAAAACCAATGTTTTGTGTAAAATGAAAAAGAAAAGCCTCATATTTATTATCGTGATGCTAGTCGTATTACTTTTACATTTTTACTTAGGAATTAAAATAAATAATTATTTTGGAGTAAACATGGTTTTACTTATGACTCTTTCCGGACTAATTTATCCTTTTGCTATCTTACTTGATTCTTTTAGACCTGAAAAGCACACTTGGATTTATTGGCTTTCTGCTAGTTATTTCGGAATTGTTTGTTTTCTTTCCTCAAACATATTATTATTGGACTTTATCGGTCTCTTAATGGGAAGAGATTTCACTTTAATAGGTTTTTATCTTGGAATTTTTCTTGCAAGCGTAGGTTTCATAACAGGAAACTTAGTTTTTGTGAGAAAAAAGAAATTAAAGCTGGGTAAAAAGTTTAAATTTGTTCACTTTAGCGATGTTCATCTGGGAACCGTTCATGGAAAATTAAGATTGAAATACTTAGTTAGTTTAATTAACAGACAAAAACCTGACTTTGTTTTTCTAACAGGCGATCTTATTGACGGCTCTGGAAAAGTAACCAAAAAAACTCTTAGAGTCTTAAACAAAATAAAAGCACCTTTATATTTTGTTTTAGGCAACCATGAATCCTATTTCGGTAAACAAAAAGTCATGAATTTGCTAAAGGGAAGTAAAGTAAATGTTTTAAGAAATAAGCTTGTTGATTTGAAAGACTTTTATTTGATAGGCCTGGATAACCCCGAAGATGAAGTTACTCAAACACTACCTGAGCTTGATAAGATGGATGTGCCAAAAGACAAACCAAGTATTTTGCTTTTGCACACACCTACAGGAATTAAAAGTATTAAGAAAAGCAATGTAGACTTGGTGTTAAGCGGCCATACTCACTCAGGACAAATTTTTCCTTTTGGGTTACTAGTTAAGTTAACGTATAGATATCTTTATGGGTTATACAATTTAGGAAATAACTGGATTCATGTTAGTAGCGGATGTGGAACCTGGGGACCTCCTATTAGGATCGGAACAATAAACGAAATAGTTCTTTTTGAAGTAAACTAATATTTATATACAAGTAAACTTGTGTAATGAATATGAAAAAAGTTTATGCTGCTGTAAAGGCTTTAATAAAAAAAGAAGATAAATACTTAATACTGAAGCAACGCTTCAACAATCAAACTTGCTTTGATTTGCCAGGAGGAAGAGTTGAGCTAGGCGAAAATCCATATGAAACTTTAGTTCGAGAAGTGAAAGAGGAGACTTTTTTAGATGTGGAAATAGTTAAGCCTGTTGGCATGTGGTGGTTTTTCAGAATATCTGATGGAAGCCAAGTTATTTGTAATACTTTTTTATGTGAAGCCAAAAGCTATGATGTTGACTTAACTAAAAATGTGGATGATGAATACATAGTAGGACATTATTGGTTGACAAAAAAAGAAATTTTAGAGTTAGAAGAAGTTCCTCATCCTAGCTTTAAAGAAATATTCAAATAAGTTTTTTGTTTTCAAACAGCTCTTTTTTAAACTCTTCTTCTCTACCCTCATACAATAGTCTGAGAAAATATCTTTCAAATCCTTTAAGCCTAAAATCAGGTCCTAAAACTATTTCCTTAAACTCCTCGTAGCTACGCCACGTTATCTCAATCTTTTCCCCACCATCTAGTTTTGGTTCAGCAACTTTTTTTGGATTTGTAGCTATAAAGAAAGTTGTAGGCCAATCTATTTTTCCCTTCATAGAGCTAACTTTAGCTTCTTTTACGTCTGCCTGCATGCCTGTCTCTTCCAAAAGCTCTCTTTTAGCAGCTGCTAAAGGTTCTTCACCCCAAGAAGTCATACCTCCTGTAAAAGAATAAAACGGTTTTTCTCTTTGAGGCTGCCATTCTTTTTGTATTAATATCTTATCATTATGAATAGTTATTACTTGGACACTGGGAAGTCTCTTTACTTTTTCAAAAGTCCTAGTAGTTCCATCAAAAAGCTTTTGCTCCCACTGATATACTTTAAAAAGAATACCTTCGAACATAAGTTTTTCATCCATAGAATTACTTTTTCTAAGAAGTTTTTAAAATTTGGGGTTTTTACTTAAGAAAACTATTTAAAACAAAGAGTTTATCTTATAACTAGTGATAAAATATGAAATTAACTTTAGCAGAACCAAGGATTCTTAAAGAAAGCATATCAATAATATCAGAACTAGTAACAGAGACCAGGATTCAAGTGGATGAAAACAAGTTAGAAATCATAGCAATGGATCCTGCTAATGTAGCAATGGTTGTTTTTAGGATGCCTAGCGTTATATTTGCAGAATACAACGTGGAAGGAGAAGAAATAATATCTATTAATCTAAATCAATTTAAACAAATCCTTAGAAGAAGCAAAAATAAAGATGTTATGACTTTAGAGAAGGATAAAAATAAGTTAAAAATTGTTTTGAAAGAAAAAAGTACTAGGACTTTCAGTATACCCTTACTAGATTTGGAGGATAGACAGCAAAAAATTCCGGAGTTAGATTTTAAAGCTAAAATAACTATGGCAAGCGCTACTTTAAACGAAGCTATTGACGATGTCGACGTTGTCAGTGAAAGTGTTAGTTTTGCAACGCAAGATAAGACGTTTGTTGTCACAGCAAGTTCTGATTTGTCCAATGCCCAAGTAGTTATTAGAGAAGATGACGATATGGCTATTCACACAAGTGAAAATCATAAAAGTAAGTATAGCACTGAGTACTTAAAGAAAATGATACTTGCAAGTAAATTAGCCCAAAAAGTGAGTATTAATTTTAGTAATGATTACCCTTTAAAACTTGAATATCTGGAAAAAGATAAAATGAGTTTAAGCTTTATACTCGCACCTAGAGTAGATAATGACTAAAATTTAAGAACGTCATAATCGTGAAGATCTATACCATATTTTTTATAAACTTCTAATATACTCATAGAAGTTGTTTCTTCCATTTTATAGCCTAGTAATTTAACTATTTTCTCCACTTCTTGCTTTGAAGAGCCTTCAACTTCTATAAATAGAGGTATTAACGGCCATTTATCCAACTCTATTTGAACTCCTTGTAACTCAAAACTGCTTCTTTTATTTTCTTGATAAGTAATAGGCTCATAACCAATTTTTTGGAGTAAATCCTTAGTTTGGTTAAAACTACTTACCTCTATCTCTATTTCTTTAGTGCTGTCAATACCGCGACCTTTCCTCTGTTTATAAGTTAAAGTAGAACTTTTACCATTGTCTCTAAGTCTTAAAAACGCATCTTTTTTTGGAGGAACTATGTCATAGACATATCTTTTTTGAAAGAACTCGCCTATAAAATCTGCGTTTAGCTCTTTTAATTTAGAAACAATTTTTTCTTTATCTATATCTAATATTCTAACTTCAAATTCTGTTTGCATCATACAAAAATCCTATTGAAATTTTTTAAGATATGAATTTTTTTGTCTTCATAACCCATTTCTTTAGCTAGTTCTTTTTGAGCTTCAAGCATTTCTACGTTTCCATGAGTAGGTATTACGTGCTCAGGCTTGATCTTCTTTATGAATTCTCTATGATCCTCTCTGCAAGCATGACCTGAAACATGAACATCAGTGAATATTCTTACTTTCATATTTTTAAGTTTTTTCTCTAACACTTCTCTGTTCTTAAAATTGTCTTCGTTAGGAATAATCTTACAACTAAAAATGACTAAGTCTTCGTGCTGAAAAGGAAATATTTTTTGATTAGCTAACCTGCTTAAAACCGCTTTGGGCTCTCCTTGGTGGCCTGTTGCTAAAAATAATTTGTTTTTTGTATTCTTATGCTTCTTAAAATAAGATTCGACTTTACCACCGTACCTGACAAACTCTGCTTTTCCTTCAAAATTTATTATTCCCGCTTCTTTTGCAGCATCTAAGTACTTACAAAGACTTCTTCCTACAAAAACAGGTTTTCTACCGAGGCTTTCTGCAAGTTCTACCACAGATTTTATTCTTGCTATATGACTAGAAAAAGTTGATACTATTATGTTCTTGTTTTCAGATGTTGTTCCTAGTAAAACATCTCTAAGCATTTCTCTTGCTATCGCTTCGCTAGGCGTCTTTCTAGGATCTAAAGCATACAAACTATCTAGTATTAGTGCTTTGACGTTCTTTAACTTTTCCATAGCAGCATAATTAGGTCTTTCTCCAAGCAAAGGAGCATTATCTAATTTGAAGTCATTAGCATAAACAACCGCGCCTTCAGGGGTGTGAACAACTATTATAACTGTATGAGGAGTACTATGTGTTACGTGTATAAATTCTATTTCTAGCTTTTTTCCTACTTTAAATTTACAATTACTAGGATGCGCATGCAAGTTTTTCAAATTTTTTCTTTTGTCATCAAGTAACCTTTTCAAAACTTCTATTGTGAATTTAGTTCCATGAACAGGAAAATTTATTTTTGAAGTGAAAAAAGGCACCGCTCCAACGTGATCTAAGTGGGCGTGGCTAATGCAAAGAGCTTTCACTGTCTTCATTTCTTCTTTTACACTATCAAGATCAGGAACAGCGTTTTCTCTTATTAACGTCTTTAAAGGAATTCTTTGAGGCACATCTTCATCTTCTGTGAGTCTGATGTATTCTTCCATATTCAAACCCAAATCTAATATTACTGATTCATCTTCGTACTTTACTATTACGCAGTTTCTTCCTATTTCACTGAAACCGCCTACTGGTATTATTTCTATCATTTTAACTAAGATAAAGAAACGTTCATAGTATATAAATGTTTTAATTGTAAAAAAAAAAGTGCAGGGGAAGACAAGCACAAACAAAGTATGTGCGCCTTCTCTGCAAATGATGCAGGGGAAGGGATTCGAACCCTCGAACCCACTAAGGGACTGGATTGCCCAAACAAAAATTTTTTAATCATCGCAACAATGTTGCTCATCACTCAAGTAAAGCTATGAGTTTCGTTACTTGAGTCCAGCGCGTTTGGCCACTTCGCTACCCCTGCGTTAAGCGTTTAGAAATAATTTTTCGTTTATAATATTTTACTTTAGGGCTTCTAGTTTTTTCTCTATGTTGCTAAGAGTGTATTCTAATCTGTCTAGTTCAGTATCTTCTTGTGGTTGAGAAACAGTTTTTTCAACGGATTTGTGCTCTCTTGCAGGTCTTCTTATAATGGTGCTTTCTTCTTCTTTTTCATCAGGCGTAGAAATTTCTCTTTTTATTATGTCTGTGTTATCATCTATTTTCTTTTTCAACTCGTCGTTAACTAAATATTCATCTAGATCAGAGGACAATTCTTTTATTTTTTGAACGTCCGTTATTAACTCAAGCAAAAGAAGTTTTTTCTTATCTCTTAATTGAGCTAGTTCCCTGTCGTTTTTCACCATTAAAAGAGACGTTTTAGCTCCTTCTAACAAGTTTCTTCTTAGTTCTTTTGGTTTTGATATTTTTTTGAAGTAGTTCATATCTATTCTCCTTCGTTTAATATTTTGTTGATTTGCTCAACGTTTTTTTGAACTGTCTCAGCCTCTTTTTCCCAGTTGGAAAGGAGCTCGTCTTCTTTTTGTTTTATATCTCTTAGTTTTGCTATCTTATCTTTTGCGTGAACTAAGTTTTTTCTTAGTTCATCTAAAGTTTTATTGATATTTTCATGCTCATCTATTTTTACGAAAAGGTTTTCTTTCATTAGTGTTTCACCCGAATAATTTTTGATCTATTTCTAAGCTTAATTCTTGTATAGACATTAATTTTTCTTTAAATTCTTCTACTAGTTTGTCATCTTTTTTTATGGTTGATTCAAATTCTTCAAATTCTTTTTTTGAATGATAAAATGCCTTAGCAGCTTCCTTTTTTTCTCTTAGTACGTCTTGGAACTTTTCTTTAGGTAAAAAGATATCTTCAAAGCTTGGTAACGCGTATTCTTCGCTTTCTGAAGAGACTTCTTTTACATCTTGAGAGTCTTCTACGTTTAATGTTTCTTCTTCTGATTCGACTCCTTCTTCTACTCCTATTTCTAATGGTTCTTGTGATTCTTCTATTGAAGGGTCTTCTACGTTTAATGTTTCTTCTTCTTGGGGTTCTTCTTCAACTTTTTTTTCTACGGGTTCTTCTCCAAGTCCTTTTAGAGGGTCTTCTAAGTGTTCTTCTTGTTCAACAGGAGGCGTTTCTTGTTTTGGCATTTCTTCGCTAAAAGGTTTTACTTCAAGAGAATCATCTGATTCTTTGACTTCTTCTGGTTTTACTTCAAAGTCTAAATCTTCTTCTGAGAAATCAGGTATTTCAAAAACTGCGTTATCTTCAACTACTTTTGTAGTGTTATTTTCTTTTCCAGGTCCTGAAGGCCTACTGAAAGCAGGAGTTTTCTCTTTATCTCCTTCTTCTTTTTTCTTTTTTAAAAAGTCTAAAATTTTCAAAACACCTCTTTTTAAAAATAAATGACTAAGATGAGTATTAAAAGTTTTTTTATATCTTTAAAGTAGTTAAAACTTTATTTTGTCTCCTAAATCAGGAGCATAAGATTTGCTTTTCAAATTTTTATCAGCCCATTCTTTTAAATTAGAAATGGCGTCTTCGTTTCCATGTTGAAAAATGACGTTTTTTGGATTTATTTTGGTTACTAATTCCTTTATTTTGTCACTAGAAGAATGTCCTGAAAAGTCAAATTTTTGGATCTCTGCTTGCACAACCGTTTTTTGGCCATCTAAATAAATTATTCCTTTGTCAAGTAAATTTCTACCATTAGTATTTTTTGCTTGAAACCCCATTAATAAAATAGCATTTTTAGGATCATGCCACTTCGCCCTTATATATTCTATGACCGGACCTCCTTGAACCATTCCAGAAGTAGAGACGTATATTGCTTGTTTGGCTAAAGCATATCCTCTTTTTCTTTTACTTGAAACCCATTGAACTTTGTTGTAAAACACCTCTCTTAAAGTTTCTTTATTGTCAACATAGTGAGTTCTATTAGCTAAAACTTTTCTGGCCACTTTATTGCCCAGTCCTTCCGTGTAAATAGGAACGCCCCATTCTCTTTGGCCTAGAAGAATTAGAACTTCTTGAGCTCTTCCTAAGGAAAAGACAGGTATTATTACACTCCCTCCTCTTTTGACTACTTCTTCAACTTTGTTTAAAAAGTCTTCACTGACTTTTTGTCTGTCAGGAAGTTGTTTGTCTCCATAAGTAGATTCTGTTATTAAAATATCTATGTTATTTTTTAAAGGCTCGCTGATATTTGCAGGAAACATTAAAGCTGATTTGACTAGGTTAAAGTCTGCTGTGTAAAGTAAATTTTTTCCTTCTGCCTGAACCCATATCATCGCGCTTCCAGGTATGTGCCCCGCGTTTAAGAATTTGAATCTTAAAGAATTGTGCTTATACCATTTGTCAAATTTTACAAGCAAAGTGTCTTTTTTTACTTGCTTTAAATCGTGATGACTGTATTCTGGATGGAGATTTCTTATTCTTGCAACTTTATAACTATCTTTAAGCATTAGTTTTGATATGGCAAATGTTAGCCTAGAACAAAATATTGGACCTTTTAGCTGTTTGCTTTCAAACAAAGGCAATCCTCCGCTGTGATCTAAATGTGCATGGGATAAAAACACTCCTTGGAATTCTTTTATGTCTCCAACGTTAACTGGAAACTCTAAACCTCCTGCAGAAAACTTAACTCCTACATCTAACAAGTATTTTTCTCCGTTATCAAGTTTTAACTCTATGCAGCTCCTGCCTATTTCTTTTGCGGCGCCATGAAAAATTAGTTCCATAAATACTTTGTTTAGATTCTTATTTATAAACCTTTCAGTTGAAAGCGTTTATCTTCCGATTTGATAAACGTAAGTGAAATAAAAAAATGTATCCTAAAAAATAACATGTTATTACTATTATTAGCCCTAGCCCTGACTGCAGATGTGAGAGATGTAGCTGTAGAAATAGTGTTAGAAGAGCCCGAAAAAAATGTCAATTATACTCAGATAAGCCAACTGACAAATTTAGATCATGAAACTGGAAGAACAGATAACTTAGCTGTTTTGTTAAATTACTCTTATATTAGCCTAAGTCAAAATTTTAGCCATATAACCCAGGTTTCTTTGAATAGACAAAGAGTTGCAAATACAGGCAATTTTTTATTTAACGAGACTACCGAGCTATGTGTTCAAGCAACACCTTTAAATTTTGAAGATCCTAACCTTTCTAATAACTATTATTGTAAAACTTTTTTTGAAGAAGAAAAAGAAGTAAAAGAACCTTCTTGTTGTAATATAGAGCTAGAGCTTGGGAATAAAATTCTTTCAAACGGAGAAACATTGGAGTTTTATATTCATAGCTGCTTTGAAACTCCTGTTGAGTACTGGGTAGAAAACGAGTTTAGAGAAGTTGTAAAGCCCATATTAAACACATCTAATTCAAACGTTAAAAGATATACTCCTCGCCAAGAAGGAGGATTCGTTGTTTTAGCTCAAAATGAGTGTTTTCAAGACAAAAAAATATTTTTAGTTCAAAGAGAAGAAAAAGAGGAGTTCTTTGAAGCAAATATACCTGAACAAATTAGCTCAGGAGATTATTTAGATTTAGAAATAAGAGGGTACAAAGGAGGCCATAATAGGAGAGCTATTCGTTTTTGGCTAGAGAGGAATGGCGAAAGAAAAACAAGTATAACTACTGTTATGATAAATTTGAAAAATACGGATTTTGATTTTAGAGTGCCATTTCACATACCTTCTGATTTAGAAAGTGGAATGTACGAAATATTAATTGAAGGCTTTGAAAGTAGTGTAAGAGAAAGAGTTTATGTTTTTAGTGAGAAAACTATAACTGTGACTCCTTCAGAGCCTAAAATAAATTCTTTTTTTACACGAAAACAAATATTTGACGGTTCGCTTAACATTTTTTTAGGGTTTGATGAACAGCAAACAGCGCTTATTCATACAAGTAAAGGTTCATTCATAGCACACCCTGGTTATACTCTTGTAAATATTAGCTTTCCAAATGAAATAATATTGGCCCAGATAATAGGTTATGAACACTCTTTAACTTGGATACGCCTTAACTTAAGCCAGCCAGAAATAACTAGTTCAGAGGAAACTATTTCAAGGAATACTTCTGCAGAAAACTCTACTTTAGAACCTTTAGAAATAAATTTAGAAGACGAAACTAAGCAATCTTACCTATTTTTCTTTTTACCTTTATTGATTCTTATATTTTGGAAAGATTTGATTAAAATAAAAACAAAGTTTTTTAAGTGAAATCATCATAACTAAAACATCATGGACATAGATGAATACTTAGAAAAGGGCTACCTTCAAGTAAATGTATTATTTGAAATCATTGGAAGTCCTAAGGAACACGTTGAGCAAACAATAAACAAAATCTTAGAAACAGTTGAAAAAGAAAAAGGCATAGAAGTAATAGAAAAAGATACTGCTGAAGTTGAGGATAGCGGTGAAGGAATGTTTAGCTGCTTTAGCGAAGTAGAACTTTTAGCTAAAGACTTAGAAAAAATTACTTGGATCGCTTTTAATTTCACGCCAGCATCCATAGAGATAATAGAACCTGGAAAAATAAGTTTAAAAGATACTGATATGACTGCTTTTATGGGAGATTTACTTGCTAAATTGCATGATGTGAGTAGTAAGAACGTAGCAATAAGCAATCAAAATCTTGGTCTTCAAAGGAACTTAAATGCTGTTATAAGAAATTGCATTTTAGCTTTGCTTGTTAGTAGTGATAAGAGTGATGAAGAATTAGCTAACTTATTAGGAATGAATAAAGAAGATGTTGGAAGAATAGTCGGTTTAATGATTAAAGAAGGAACTGTTATCCAAAAAGAAGATAAATATTCAAGAAAATGAGCGATTGGAAAAAAATAGAGGCTGTTTTGTTTGCTTCAGGAAGCTATTTAGATAAAGAAAAGTTAGAAGAGCTTACTGGCTTAAAAAATAAAAAACTAGCAGCCGCTATAGAAGAATGTCAAAGACATTATGAAAATCTTGATTGTAGCTTAGAAATTACAACTCAAGGAGAATCTTATAAGTTGAGTGTTAAAGGACAATTTTCTGATTTGGTTCAAAACGTTGTTTCTGGTGTTGAGATGCCTAAGCCTATAATGGAAACATTAGCTTTAATAGCTTATAGAAGCCCTGTTCTTCAAAGCGACATAATAACTGATAGAGGCGCTCATTGTTATGACCACATAGCATTTTTAGAGACTAAAAAATTTATTTCTAAAGAAAAATACGGGAGAACTTACAAATTGAGGATTACAGAAAAGTTTAATGATTATTTTGATATAGATGATTCTAGAATCAGAGAATTATTTGCTAACATAAAAAAGCCGGAAGTTGAAGTTGAAGAAGAGACTGAAAATGATACTGACTTTGAAGAAGCGATTTTGCAAAGGATGAAAAAGCCTCAAGAAGAAGAATCCGAAGAAGAAGTAGAAACTTTTTTGAACGACATAGAGTCCAGGTTGGAAGATGTTAAGACCCGTGTGTCTAATACTGAAAAAGAGTTAGATTCTTTGAAGCCTCAAGAAGAAGAATCCGAAGAAGATGACGAAGAAATTAAACGGCTTTAACTTGTTTTTTTAATCTGCAAGCCTTGCATATTTGTGAAGAGCAAGGACTATTACAAACTTCACAAAATCTTATTTCTTTATCTTGAGAAAACCCTTCTCGTATAGATAAATATTTGTTTATAAGATTTATTTTTGTACCTGGGTTTTTTGATTCTATAGAATTAAGTAAGTCTCTTACATGCGCCCGATAACTATCTTTAGCGTAAGGACACTCGTTATAAGGCGTATTAAAACCTTTTATATAACTATAAGTCATGATTTCTTTTTCTTTCATGAGATAAAGAGGTTTTATTTTTTGAGTGAACCCTTTTATTTGTTTTGTTTTAGGCCCTTGTCGTGCAAAAAGATTTATTTGCGCTTTAAGCAAGTTCATTAGCACTGCTTGACTTTCATCATCTAAATTGTGACCCGTGGCTATTTTATCATAATCTTGAGTGTATTTATTTAAAAGATGTCTTCTGAACGTGCCACATATATTGCAAGCAGGCCTGCCTTTTGGAACCACTGTATCTAACCTTTTACCTACTTCTTCTTGGTAGCTTTTTATGTGTAAAATTATTCCTTTTTCTTCACAAAAGTCTTTTAGAAACGCCAAGGTGTGATCCCTATATCCTTCTATTCCTTCATCTACTGCTAAAGCTTCTACGTTATAACCAAATTTGTGTAATAGATAAAGCGTTGTAATACTATCTTTGCCTCCTGAAGCCGCAACGCAGACTTTTTCTTGTTTTTGGATCATATTGTTTTGCTTTATGGTGTCTTTGACTTTAGTCTCAAAGTATTCAATAAAGTGCTCTTTACATAGAGTAGGGTTTGTAAAGACGGCGTTGTTAGAACACTTCGAGCATTTCATTTCATCCTCCGCTAACCACACTTAGAATTTCTATTTCATCTTCGTTAGAAACGTCGTCTTCAAGAGTGATTATTTCTTTATTTTTAGCAATTATGACTTCCTCGCTATTTATGTCTAATTTGATTAGTAAATCTTTAACTTTTCCATTAAATTCTATTTCTATTTCTTTTTTAGGTCTTTCTATTAAAATTTTCATACTTAAGGGTAATGCACTCCCTTTTTTATTTTGTTTGGTTGGGTAAACTTTTATTAAACCCTGTTTGTTTCTTATATACATGTTAACAAAAGATAAAGATTATTTCAAGGAAAAATTATACGAATCAATAAAAGGAAAAAATGTTATTATAGCAAGCCACATAAGCCCTGATGACGATTCTATTGGGAGTTGTATAAGTGCTTATTTTCATCTAAAAGATATTTGTAATCCTCGAATTATGATTACTGGTAAAAAAAACGATAGATGGAAAGAATTTGAGGGCTTTGACTACGTAGAATTTGTTGAAGACATAGCTAATTTTAAAGAAGATGCAGATGTTTATTTGGTTTTAGATGGGAATTCTTGGTCTAGGTTTAGTTATTTAGCTAAGCCAAAAAAAGTTTTTTGCATAGATCATCACTTTGCTCAAGAAACAGACTTAGATTTACATTTATATTTGGATTATCCTTGTTGTGTTCAGATTATTTATGAGTTATTTTATGAGGAAAAAAGTGTTATACCTAAACACATATGCGAAATTATGTTAGTTGGCATCTTAGGAGATACAGGGAATTTTTCTTATGTCAAAAAAGGTTCTAGCGAGGTTTTGTTAGTTGCTCAAAAATTGATTGAGCAAGGAGATATACAGGTTCAAGAGCTTCAAAGTAAGTATTCTAAAATGGGTAAAAATGTTTTTGAAGAGCTTAAGAAAATCATTGATAATGCTAAAATAGTTCAATTAGAAGGATGGCCTACTTTCATATATACTTACACAGAAAGTCTTGAAAGCGACGCTCAGGAAGCTGCTTCCGCTTTTTTATTTTATTTGAGAACTATAGAGGGTGTTGATTGGGGCTTTATAGCAAAGCAAGATGAAGATGGAACTAAATTTAGTTTGAGAACTCTTCCTAGCGCTGTAAATGTGCGTTTAATAGCAGAAAATTTTAATGGAGGAGGACATGATAACGCTGCAGGAATGAAGATACCTCGTCTTAAAGCTGGGGAAGCAGTTGACAAATTAATTGATTTTTTAAAGTCTGCTTCACCAGAAAAGTTTTTAAGGAAGTAATTTTATTTAGAGTTGTATGAATATAGGAAAATGGTTTGAAAACCACAAGTTTTTTTTGTTTGTATGGGGTTTTATAACTTCTCTCGTGTTTTTACTTCCTTTAAATCCTTATTTCTTAGTATTCATAATTAGTTTAGCGGGAATCCCTATTTTTTATAGTATCATAGGTTATGAAGAAGTGTTTGATTTAGATCACACTGATGAAAAGGTAAGATTAGCACAGCATTGGGTTGCTATAAAGAGTTTGTTTTCTTATTTTGTAGGTTTGACAGTTGGTTTTATTGTTCTTTATCCTTTAGGTGCTCTGAATTATCAAAGCAAGTTTGTCTCGGGATCTTTTAATGTAATTCCTGGTCTAGAAGCGTTTGCTGCTATTTTGCTTAATAATTTGGTAGTTTTTTTCATAGT
>SKIS01000030.1 GCA_007116295.1 Candidatus Woesearchaeota archaeon
AAACAAAATAGCGGTAAAAAGATAGGAGACTTATTCAAAATTTATCAAGGAAAAGGAGGAAGTAATACTTATAAGACCTTTCAAAGAAAAATCGAGAAACTTTCAGACGGAAAATATATTAAAACCACTAAAAAAACAGGTGCTGGAGGAAACACAACTATTGTTGAAAAAACTCTCGAGGATTTCTAAAAACAAAGTCATCAAGTACCTTCGTAGCATATCCCCTTAAAACTTCTCCTGGAGAGAGCTCTTTCCATCTTTCTTTTTGATAGTAATCCACTATATGCGCATAGTTATACAGTTCTTGCAAATTGTTAGTTTTTAAGTAAAGTCTTAAGATTTGATCATTTTTAGTAGGGTTTTTAAAAACTCCTTCAGCCGCTAACACTCGCGAAATAAAAGGAAGAGAAGGCTCAAACTCTTTTATCTGATTGAAGAATTCTTGATGATTTTGAAAAGAAAACATACTGGCATACACAGAAAAATAGCTGTTTACAACGAATTTGTAGTAAGGGTTTTCTTTTCCTTCCTCTAAGAAAGCAGCTAAGTCAAACTCCGAGTTTAACCAAAGATTGTTTATGCTAAACTCTACATCTTTAGTTGCATTAAAAACATGGTTTTCGACGCCCGAAATCTCTTGCCAAGCATAATAACTATTTAACGCTTCGTTAAGACTTTCAACATCTCTGCCCTCATAACTTCTTTTTATTATTTCTGCAACGTATTCTCTTGATTTGGGAAAATATTCTTTATCATATTTAGCAAACTCATGGAAGATAAAAAATAACTGGTTATCTTCTAAAGATTTTGGACTAGGTAAATCAAACATACTCAAGTTAGTCTAACTTTTTATTTAAATTTTGTTTAATTAAAAAAGCACTAGCACTGGACATATGTTGAAGCGAGATATATAAACAAAATAAACGATTTGGAGTATTGAGGTGATTAAACATGTACCCAAGAAGTTATGAAGATCAAGACGAAATCAAGTTTTTGTTTTTTAAACAGATAAAAGAGTTGACATTAAAAGAGGTGAAAACATGCAATATGTAGATAAGGTTCTTCCAACATTGAGAAGTCATAAGTTAGTAAGCCCCGAAGAAGAAATAGTTATAAGAACATATTTAGAGAGCGGTGATTATTATGCTTAAAAAAATAGAAAAATACTTTCAAAAAGATAAATTTATGGACTGGGAAGAGTATGAAAAAAGAGTAAATTTCTTAGATCATTTTTACTGGCAACAAAGTATAAGAAAAAGAAACGTGGGAAAAATACATTAAATATATAAAATTAGGCTCATTACCATTCAATATGCAAAGAGTTACAAAAGAAGAGCTACAAGGTAAGAAAGCTAATTATAATAAAATATTAGAGAACAATATTTTTGTTCATCCCACAGACTCAGGATATTTTTTAGCTTGCAACGCCCAAAATAAAGAATTAGTAGCTCAACTAAGAGAGTTAAAGAAAGTATCTATGCAACCCTTTGCAATCATAGCCCCAAATAAAGAATGGATTTATGATAATTTCAATATAGACTCTAAACAAAAAGCAGTGGTTGAAAAACTAGGGAAAAGAAGCGTAATAGATGGACAAGAACATAACGTTACATTAGTGCTAGAATTAAAAAACAAACAAGCAATAGCAAAAAACGTAGCTCCCGGTCTCGACACTGTGGCAGTAAGAATACCCGATCATTGGATAATGGATTTCTTTTCAGAAATAGAAAAGCCTTTTGTATCTACAACAGCAAATACTGTTGGAGGAAACTTTGTCACTCATCACGACGATATAAGTGATCAAGTAGAAAAGCAAGTTTCTTTAATAATAAAAGATGGAAAAAAAGAAGGAATACCAAATATAACTTTTCAACCAATCGCATATAAGCGCTAATTACCCCTTAACAACACCAATAGGTTTTAATCTACAAACAATAGTAGCAATACCTACCTCGTCGCTAACTTTAACGACTTCTTCTACGTCTTTGTAAGCACCAGGGGCCTCTTCGCTAATCCCTCTAGAGCTAGCCGCTTTCACAGTTATACCTCTTTTCTTAAGCTCTGCTTGTATTTGTTTACCAGACCAAGTTTTATTTGCTTTAAACCTAGATAATAGCCTTCCCGCCCCGTGAGCAGTACTTCCAAAAGTCTCAGTCATACCCTTATTACTTCCCGCCAAAACATAACTACAAGTACCCATACTACCAGGAATAAAAACAGGTTGACCAACTTTTCTATACTCTTCAGGAATCTCCTTATTTCCAGGTCCAAAAGCTCTAGTCGCTCCTTTTCTATGAACATAAACATCGACCTTTTCACCATTAACTTCGTGAATCTCTCTTTTGGCTATATTATGCGCAACGTCATAAACAGTATCTAGTTTAGCGTGAGAAAATACTTCTTTAAACGCCTCCCTTGTTTGATGACCAATCATATGCCTGTTTGTCCAAGCAAAATTTGCAGCAGCACACATAGCAGCAAAGTAATCTTTTGCTAAGTTAGAATCAGCAGGAGCATAAGCTAAGTTCTTTTCAGGAAGGCCTTCGACTATATCTTTGTATTCTTCTTCTATTTTTCTAAGATAATCACTGCAAACCTGATGACCTAACCCTCTACTTCCTGTGTGTATTAAAACAACTGCTTGTCCTTCTTTTGTTATACCAAAAGCGTTTGCTTTTTCTTCATCAAATATTTCATCAACGAATTGAATTTCTAAAAAATGATTGCCTCCGCCTAACGTAGCTATAGACCTTTTACCACGCTTCTTAGCCTTATCACTTACTTTTGAAGGATCCGCCTGTTTTAAAATTCCTAAGCTTTCACATTTTTCTACATCTTGCTTTTTTCCAATCCCCCTACTCACAGCCCACATAGGACCCTGAGTCAATATATCATCAAGCTCCTGATCCGTAAGATTTATAGCACTCCTCTTACCCATCCCAGGAGGAACTTTATCAAATAGTTTATCCAATAACTCCTCTATTTTGGGCTCTATTTCTTCTTTAGTTAAATTAGTAGTTAAAAGCCTAACTCCACAATTAGAAACAAGGACGTTATCCGCTACAAAATTATGGTTTTTAGGTATGTTAAAGTCGTATACAAAGCCCTCATAGTAAACTTTTTTTATACTAACGACTCTATCTAAAATTAGATCGCTAGACTTGGAAAATTCATCAAAAGACATGAAGTCTTGAGAGAGTCTGACAGGAGAATCTTCATAAAACTGTCTTTCTATAAACCTCGAATTTATTTTATCATCAAAAAGTTTTTTTATTTCCCCTATACCAAAGCCTTTTTTCTTATAGTTTTTTATGCTAAACGCAATTTTTTTTCTCTTAGCTATTTCTGCTTCTTTTTTCTTTATGTAAATTATAGCTTTATGACTTAGTCTTTGTCTCTTTTTATTATAACAAAATCCTATTTTTTCGTATAAATTAAGTAGATTTTGTGATTTAGAATTAAGTATTAATCTGAAAGTTGTAGTTTTTCCGTGTTTATTTTTATAATCATCAAATTGAGATATTTTGTTTACTTTCACTCCTAAGTCTTCTAAAATTTGGGTTAGTTGCAGTAGTAAATATCTGGCACTGTCTTCTTGAAAAACGTTTTTGTTTAGAGAAACAACAGGACAATAAAAACAAGTTCTGGATAATGTAGATGGCTTGCTCATTTCCGCGCTAAAAAATCCCGATAAAAAATTAGATTTTATCCATTTAGGAGCTTTCATAAGCCAAACCGGTAAAGTTATTTGAGATTTAGTCTTGTTTCCACTAGTACAGCCCATTAACACAAGTAAGTTAGCAAGAGCAGAAGAGTTGTTATGCAGAGAGTAAGTTTCTCCCTCAAACTCACTAACACCATACTTTGTAGGCACTGAATATTTTCTTTTCCTAGAATAAATCTTTGATTTGAATCCTAATTTGAGTATATCTTTTTGTATTAATTGTAAGTCTTCTTTCGAGCCAAAGAAATTAGTATGACCCTTAGTGGCTGTAAAGTAAATATTTCCATCTCCCAATATATATCCTATTAGCCTTGAAAGTATTCCTATTTTAGTATTGTTTAGTTTCAAAGGAAGTAAATTTCTTTCTTGCAAGTGTTTCTTTTGTTGTCCTGAAAAATATTCTTCAAATACAATAGTTTCATTAACTGGCTTTTCGTACTCTACACCTTTAAAAGGATTTATTGCCAGAGAGTGAATATAAGAAATTTTTTGAGCTTTAATCATACCCTCATTGGTCATTATAGGATGCTCTTTAGTCACCTTAATTTTATAACCCAGCTCAGTTGTTATTTCATATAACTCTTCTCTAATTTTTCTTTTCATAAAAAAAGAAGGTGTTTTAGTTTCAAATCCTTGCTCTTCGCTATAAGAAACTAGCTCTTCCACATTATTTGCCATTGCTAGTTTGTACTTGTCATGGTGAATTTCAGAAAAATTTTCTTCAAATTTTTCTATGTTTTTGTAATATCCTTCACAAGTTAATATCTTGGAGCCCTCAGGTAAACAATTTATGTCAAATCCAATTCCACCAGGACTTATTATTCCTTTTTTAGCATCAAATGCAGCTACTCCTCCAACACTAAACCCGTATCCTTGGTGAGAATCAGGCATCATCAAAGAAGCCCCTTTTATTCCTGGCAGCTTAGCTACGTTTTCTCCTTGCTCTAAACATTTGTCTTGTTGCATTGCTTCAAAAAGCTTTTTAGATGCAAAAACCTTTAAAGGAACTTTCATCTGGCCAGAAGCCTCTTTTACATATATATAATCAGAAATTTTTTTCATTGTTAGCGCCTCATTAGTTAAAAAGATGACTTCTTTTTTAAACCTTTAGATATCAAGAACTACTTGAATAGTTATGATTTGCTCTTTTTTTATACTCATCTCACTATACGTAGCTGCTTTTATATGTGTGTGAACATCGTACTTCTTAATTTCTACATCTCCAATCAAAGTTGCTGTAAGCTCTAAATTTTTAATATTAATTTTCTCAATATCATGTAATAAAAAATCTTCTGTATCCGTTATAAATATTAGTTCATCTAAAAAATCATATAACAAAGCTTCTTCACTATGACTTTTTATTTCTATTTTCTTTTTGACTTTAGGAGATATTTTGTCAATATCAGTCATAGATTGATACATGGCCAAAGCCACGTTTTTGAAAGCTTCTTCTAAGTTTTTTCCATAAGCCCTAAGTTTTATATCCGCAGTGTGTTCAAAGAATTCAAAACGTTTCATTTTAGTAATCTATTATTTCTACTTTAGGAGGTCTATCTTCTTTTTTTTGCTCTGAAAAATCATCGTCATCGTTATCAAACAAATCAAATGCTCCTTGAGATACTTCTGGCTCGAAACCCTCATCTTTTGACTCGCCAACAATTCTTTTTAATAAATCAATAGCCTTTTGTATGTCTTCTTTAGAATCTTCATTTGTATCAATAGTTATTTTCATAAACAAAAAAATAGTTTTGTTTACTTAAATATTTTTTTGTAATTCATAAAAATTGAATTTGCTGTTTCTTCAACATCAAATCCTTTAAGTTTAGCTATTTCTTTCACCGCAACCATTACGTTTGCAGGCTCATTTATTTTTTCATTTGGACTCATATAAGGAGCATCGGTTTCGGTTAATAACTGGTTTATATTAGTATATTTTACTAATTCTCTTATTTGTTGAAGCCTGTCTACAATAGGCAATACGCTGAAAATATATCCGCTATCCGCAGCTCTTTTGACAAGCTTTTTTTTGCCCATAAAGCAGTGCAGTATAGGATTCTTTACATTACTAGAATCAAGCATGTCTAAAACTTCTTTTTCTGCTTTTCTACTATGAATAATTAAAGGCTTTTTAGTTTTCTCACTAATCTCTATAAATCTTTGAAATATTTGTTTTTGTAAAGATTTTTTCCAATCAATCTTTTTTTCATCAGCTAAGAATTTATGATCTAATCCTACTTCTCCAAACGCCACAGGTTTATTTTTTTTTATCCAGTTTATTTCTTGGTTTAACTCTTCTAAACTAAACGTATATATATCGTCAGGGTAAAGGCCTAGCGCAGGGTTTACTAAGTCATATTTTTTGCTAAGTTCCAATACTTTTCTATTGCTTTTAGGATTAACTCCATTTGCTATTATTTTTTTTACGCCTGCTTCTTCAGCTCTTGAAATGAAAGGTTTCAAATCTTCAAATTCAGGAAAATCTAGGTGAGCATGTACATCTACTAAATTCATTTTAGTTTCTCTTTTATTTCTTTAAAGACGTCATCTATTGGTTGCTCTCCGTTTATCTCGAATACGTTACTGACTTTTTTTAAGTAATCTATTATAGGAACTGTTTCTTCATGATATAATTGTAGTCTTTTCTTCACGTTTTCAGGAGTGTCGTCTTCTCTTCTTATAATTTTTCCACCAGCATCTTCACATTCTTTTATATCCTCAGGAGTTATTTGTCCTTCTATGAAGACTTTATGGTTAGAAGTGCAGATTCTTCTTTTGCTTATTCTGTTTACTGCTTCTTCGTCACTTATGTTTATACAGAAAACTAAGTCTACTTGAGCAAAGCTTGTTAAGAACTTTGCTTGCCTTATATTTCTAGGGTAGCCATCCAATATGAGATGCCCCCTGTATTTTTTAACTACGTTTTCAACTATTTTGTTATTTATTTCTCTTGGTATAAGCTTTCCTTCATTCATGCATTTTCTTACTATATCAGCATACGGCCCGTGTTTTTCTACTTCGTCTCTAAACACATCACCCATAGAAACATGCATTAAATCAAGATGCTCTGCTAACTTCTCTGCTTGTGTACCTTTACCGCTACCTTGAGGACCCATTACTATTATTATCATTGTAATAAATTTATTTCTAAGCTTGTTAATAAATGTTATTTTTTTGTGAAGAATTCTTTGACTTTATCTTTGTAATTAGTGTCAATTTCTATGTCCCAACTTAAAGGAAAACATTTTTTGTAATTAGGCCAAGCATATCTTTCATCTAAGAATATGATTACTCCCCTATCAGTTTCAGATCTTATGCATCTCCCCGCGCTTTGAAGCGTTTTATTAAAAGCAGGGAAGACATAACCATAATCCCATCCTTTATTAAATCGGTAGTCATAGTATTTTATTAAGGCCTTAGTTTCTAAATCAGGTACTTGAAGTGGGAGTCCTACAACAACAACAGATTTTAGTAAGTCTCCAGGTAAATCTATTCCTTCCGCGAAGCTACCGCTGCTAACCCCTAACAGAGCAGCACCACTATTTTTGTAGCCTTTGAATTTCTCTAACAGTATTTCTTTTTCGTGCTTGGAAAAACCTGGTTTTTCTAAAAAAATGGTTTTATGACATTTGATGAATTTGTAAACTTCATCTCTTAATTTGTAGCTTGGAAAGAACACGGCTGTGTTACCTGGAACTTCGTTTATTATTTCTGTTATGATATTACCCATATATTTGAATTCGTTTTGATTTCTTCTAGTGAATTTAGTGCTTGTTTTGGGAACTATTAAGTTTAAACGATTTTCTTTAGGAAAAGGACTTCTTAAATTTAGTTCTATTGCTTCATCAAATCCTAATATTTCTGTATACATGTTTGTAGGAGTTAAAGTCCCACTCATCATTATTGTGGATGAAGATAATTGTATTACTGGCTTTGTTATTATAGAAGGATCTAAGCATTTGTAAGACAAAGTTAGTATAGGCGACCTGTAGCCTTCTTGAACACTAAATATTCTTGCAAACCCTTCATCTTCTTTACTCCAAGCCTCTAAAAATGAAGCAATACTTCCTAGATAACTTTGTTTTTTTTCTTCTCTTATTTTTTCAGCTTTCTTTTCTAAAGTTTCTATTAGTTTATCATAATTTGTATGTATTTTTATTGAGTCTGAAAAGTCATCTTGCCTTACGTAAGCTTCTTTTTTTGTTTTTTGAGCGTATTCTTCAAGTGTTTCTAGCATTACTTTAAGTATGTGTATTAAATTAGAATCTGCTATAGGGTTTAGTTCTGATAGCGCTCTTTTTATAGTTATATTGGAAATGTTTTCAGTTGCTAAACTTTTAACTCTATCAGGAAGATTATGTGCTTCATCAACTATTATTATTGCATCTTCTAAAGACTTTCCTATTTTGTTTAGAAAGTTTTCTCTTATTTTAGGATTGAATAAGTAGTAGTAGTCCGTTACGATAACGTGAGATTCTTTTCCTAGTATTAGACTTGTTTCGTATGGGCAAACTTTGTGTTTTTCACTTATGTTTAATGCTTTATTTGTATCTAAGACTCCTTGCTTTTTCATTTCGTTTAAAGCAGCTTTTGTATCAAAGGAAAGTTTATCTTTTTTCTTCAGGTTCTTATAATAAACACATTTTCCTTCAGATCTAAGAGTTTTACAGTATTCAATAAAGTCTCTATTAGGAAGATTTTTTACACCATCTTGAAGGCATAAGTGTTGCTTGCCTATTATATCAACACCTATTATTTTTACTCCGTGCTTTTTTTTTATGTCATTTATTGTTTCTAGAGCCAAGTTGTGTTGAGTGTGCATGCTTGTTAAGAAAAAAATTGTTTTATCTGTGTCTAGGGTGTTACTTAAAGCTGCTGCAAGACTAGCACTAGTTTTTCCAAGCCCAGTTGGGGCATTTACTACTAAATTAGTCTTATTTTGTATTGCTTCATTTATTTGATCTAATAAAATATCTTGAAAAGGCCTTATTTCTTCGTAGGGAAAATACTTCATATTCATAAGAAAATGTTGTATGCTTATAAAAGTTATTTAATCTAAATCGGAAAACCTTTACTTTTTTGAAAAAGCCTTTTTGAGCTTTGTTTTAAAGGTGCCAAAATCATTTTTAAAATTCATTTTTTCTAATCTTTCTTCTAGTTCTTTAGCGTACTCTCTTAATATCAAGTTTAACTTTTTGTACCTAAATCCATATTTTCCATAAAACACGTTTACTTCTAAATCTATTTCTTTTGGATCTTCTAATTTTTCATCGCTATACCCTAGAGGTATTATTGCGTGGCATTGGGCTTCTTGAGGTATTTTTAAGAGCAATCTTAAGCCTTTTTTGTCAAAATCGCCCACCCAGCAACTGCGAATATTTAAAGCATGAGCAGCAAGTAACATATTTTGGATGGCTGCAGCAGCATTGTACTTAGCATAATCTTCTCCTCTTTTGTTATAAAAAGAAGTTGCTAAATCACTATCTGAACATACAACGATTAATAACCCTACTTTGTTTAACCAGTGTTGATTTGCTATATCTGCAATCTTAGCTATTTTCTTAGGTTCATCCACCACTAAGAATCTAAAGTCCTTTAAATCTCCTGAACTAGGTGCGTATGCCCCTGCTTCAAGTATGAAGTTTAAGTCTTTTTCAGAAACTTTTTTTGAATTAAAGTTTCGAGTGCTTCTTCTTTCAATTATTGCTTTGAATAAGTCCATTTTATTTTAGTTTAGTGCCACACATATGACAATAGTTGCTTGTTGAGTAATGTTTTGTTTGACATTTAGGGCAGCGTATTATTACCTTCGAATCTATGCTTGTTGGTTTTGAAGTTGTTACAAAACTTGTTAGCAGTCTAAATACTCCATATGCTATGAATAATACTCCTATATAAATAAATAGGTTTATTCCTCTGTTATCAGTGTTTTGGCTAACAAAAAAAGCGTAGCCTGACATCAAAACACCCATTATAATCCAAACTATAGACGGAATTTTCATTTTATCGTTTTCATACCATACATGTAAGGTCTTAAAACCTTTGGAATTGTTATTGAACCATCCTCATTTTGATAATTTTCTAATATAGCGACCATTATCCTAGAAGTGGCTATAGCTGTGCAGTTTAAAGTGTGCACGTGATTGTATTCTCCTTTACTTTCATATCTTATATTTGCTCTTCTGGCTTGGTAATCTGTGTAATTAGAATTAGAGCAAGTTTCTTTGTATGATTGTTGTCTAGGCATCCAGGTTTCTATATCATATTTTTTTGCTGCAAAACTTCCCAGATCACCAGTGCAAATATTTACGACTCTAAAAGGAAGTTCTAGTTTTTTGTGTATTTCTTCTGCGTTTTCTTGGAATTCTTCTAATATTTTGTAGCTATCTTCTGGTTTGCATAAAGCTATTTGCTCTATTTTGTTGAATTGGTGAGTTCTGAATAATCCTTTTGTGTCAATACCATGACTACCTACTTCTTTTCTAAAGCACATACTATAACTAACTAGTTTTATTGGCAGTTCTTTTTCTTTTAACACTTCATCTTTAAATTGAGCCAGCATTGGATGTTCTGATGTTGCTATCAGGTATTGGTCGGATCCTTCAATTTTATACATTACATCCTCAAAATCTTCTATGCTCACCCCTGTTTCATAAGCGTCTTTATTTAGCATTAAAGGCGGCTCTACATAAATGAATTTTTTTCGTACTAATTGATCAATTGCAAATCTTATCAAAGCTTGATTTAGTAGGGCTAATTTTCCTTTTAAGAAGTACCATCCGGAGCCACTTATTTTAGCACTTCTTTCAAAGTCAGCCACGTCTAAGTTTTCTGCTACTTCCTGATGAGGTTTTAGTTTGAAATCAAACTTTTTTATTTTACCCCATTTTTTTATCTCTACGTTTTCAGAGTCATCCTTTCCATAAGGAACGGTTTCATGCATCAAGTTTGGAAGCGCCATCAAAATAGTTCTTATTTTTGTTTCTAGCTCTTTTCTTTTTTCTTCAGAGTCTTTTATTTTAGCAGGAATAGACTTTACTTCGTTAAGTATCTTGGATGCGTCTTTGCCTTGTTTTTTTAGCTGCGCTACTTGCCTACTCAAAGAATTTCTTTGACTTCTAAGATTGTCTTCTTCGTACTTAAGTTTTCTCCAGTCTTCATCCAGCTTTAAAACTTGTTTTGCTAACTTGATTTTTTCTTTATCTTTTCTTTTCTCTAAGTCCTTGATTAATAAATCAGAGTTTTCTCGTAAAATCTTTATGTCTTGCATAACTTAGCATAGTTAACTTATACTTAAAAAGTTTTTTACTTAGTCTCGTAATTACTTAATTGATTCTCAAAGTTTTTTAAAGCTGAAACTAAGCTATCTGCCTTATTTTGCAAATCTTCATCAAGTTTTTTAGGAACTATAAGTCTGTCTTTGATCGTCGCATTAGAGCTAAGAAAATATCCACTTTCTTTAAATTCCGGCTTTATCCATTCAACTACGTAATGTCCGAACATTTTGGACTTTATTGCGTCGATGCTTCCATCATTGTTTATGTCAGCAAATTTATAGTTTTTAGATCCTACTTGCACTGAGTAAGCGTTCTCAATAGATGTTTGTCTTTGATTATCTTGACAACCAACACTTAATGCTCCTATTATTGCTGCTAAACCTAGCATCTTTAATTTATTTTTCATTTTGTCACCTTTTAATAATAACATGAAAGCAGTCATCATATATTAAACTTCGGAGCAGTTTTTCTACTTAAAACAAAATATTTTTATATTAAAATTAATTATTAGTAAATACATGGTCTATAAATATGATATTAGCAAATATTTGGACAAAAAAGATGTTAAAATATTAAGAGAATTAGATAATGATCCCAGACAATCCATAAATCAAATAGCAAAAAAAGTCGGATTGAATAAAGAAACAACTAAGTATAGACTAAATAAACTAGAAAGAAACTTAATAAGTCATTATTGGACTATCCCTAAAGGAAGCATAGTTGGAAATGTGTATAAAATATTAATAAAAAATAAGAGTTTACCCGACATAGAACGATTCATAGAGTATCTTCAGCAAGAAATAGTTTCTTGGTACGCACAAACAAACGGTTCTTATGACTTCATAATATCCCTAACTCCTAAAAATTTACAAGAATTTTCTGACTTTTACACTAACCTAATAGAACATTTTGGTAAGCACATTAACAAAAGAGAAATACTTATCACAACAAGATATATGCAAACCAATGAAACTTACCTGTATTCAAAAAACAAGCTGTTGTATGTAATAGATGAAAGTTTAGGAAATCAAACAGAGTTAGATAAAATAGATAATCAAATAATCAAAATACTCTCTCATAAAGGAACTTCTTCATTTACAGATATCTCAAAGGAAATAGATTTAACTCCTGAAGCAACAGGAAAAAGATTTAGAAAAATCAAAAAAAAATACATAACAAAAATAAAGCCAAGGCTAAAATATGAAAAATTAGGTCTTGAATACTACCACTTATTCTTATCTTTAGAGAATTCATCAATAAAAGAAAAAATAGCCAATTATTTTATAGAAAAACACGAAGCTAACTGCATAATGTTTCACATAGGAAACTTCGATGTGCATCTAGAATTTTTAACCCCAATAAAAAAAGTTGAAAACATAATAACAGACTTGAGAAAACAATTTGGACAAGAACTTAAAGACTTCGAATTATTACACATAGTAAAAGAATATAAGCTAGCAATAATATAACAAAACAAAGACTCTTTATAAATAAAAGCGTTTCACTGACGGAAAATTAAGAAAAGTTTATATAATACATATATATTATTATATTCCATAAGTAATTGTGGTGATAAATCTGAAAGCAACAAAAAATAACGATATGGTTTCTAAGAGTCTTTCGAATCGGTTCAACAATTTTAGATTAAGGACACAAGCAAAAGTGCCTGTAAATCCTTCAAACTGTAAAAACAATTACATTGCTGGTTAACTCAAAATAGCTTTAAAGTTGTTAACCAAAATTTTTATTTTTTCACTAAAAGAAGTATTTTCAAATCTTATAGGTAAAGTCATAGTTTCTTCGTATGAGTTTAGAAAACTATCATGATAAACTACTTTTAATTCTAAATCACTGAACCTGCTTAACCTATCAGGCTCCACCACGAATCTTACTCTTTGTTCATCAGACAGTTTAGAAAAATCAACTTTGGATCTTAAAAAAGAGTTTTCTAAGTAAACTGCGACGTTAAACAAATCTGAATAAGACTCTTTAGAAATTGTAACATAATAGGTTTGAGTTTCAAAACCAATATTCTTGTTGTAACCCTCTATTTGGATACCTACTTTTGGAACATCAATTATGTTAAATGAAACTACGGCTCTATGCTCTCCTAACCTTATAGTGTCAGTTACTAATCCAGGAGTTTCAAATTGGTGCTGAAAAGAAAAGTTTCCGTTAACTTCTTTGCAATCACCGTTATGACAAAACTCCCCCTCATAAGACGTAAAACAATTTATTTCAATTGATTCATTAACCCAATAAGTAAATCTTTGCGTGTCGCAAATTAAATCATTTTCAGAAGAAACATCTTCAAAAGCTAACGCTGCCTGAGAAGTAATTCTTTCCCCACCTCTTCTGATAGTAAAAGAAGAAGTTTCTTGCTCGTAAGGAGTATACACATTTAAAGGAAGAGTATATAAAAAGGAAGAATCAAGACCAGGGTTTGGCTCTAAAATAAAATATAAATTTTTTGACTCCCAAGGACCTAAGACGACGTTTTGAGATTTTTGATCAAACACACCACTAACACTTGCTAAACTAATTTCTCTAGCAACATAATAACTTCTAAGATTCGTAATTTCTACTTCTATAACGTTGTAAGAGTCAAAATTTATGTTTTGAGCTAAAGGAGAAACTTCTATGTTTAATTCAGGTCTTTTAGGCAGCCCTTGGCTTATTATTTGAGCGTTTAAATCTAATCCTAGTGGGTTCACTTCGACGTTTCTCCCTCTCCAAACGAAGCGAGTTTGACTTTGCTGAGCATCTACACTCCTATCCAGAGCTATATGAGAAGCATCTATGTAACCAATCTGATTATAAGTAGGATCAAATTGAACCCATCCTATGTCTGGAAAGTAAACTTCTGCCCACCCGTGAAGACCCCAAGGTTCATCAAAAAGATCAGAATCTGTATAAGCAAGTCCTGTCACAAATCTCGCAGGTATGCCAAGAGATCTCGCCATGCTGATAAATAGTATTGACATCTCTGTGCAAACTCCTGCTCTGTCAATAAGCACTTGGGTGCTGGGAGCTTGCGCTTCTTGACCTAATGTACTTAAATCATAATCAATATTTTGATTAACCCAACTAGCAAGGTTTGAGACAATGATAAATAAATCGTCTTCATCATGAGCTATTTGATTTGCTAATATTCTGATATCACTATTTATATCTATAAGCTCAGTAGGCCTAGTATATTGTATGTATTGAGAAGGAATACTTGTTAAAGGAAATTCCACTTTTCTATTTACCCTTAAAGGCGCATTAGTGGACTCAACTCTAAAGAAAATAGAAGCTGAATTAACAGAAGTATTTGTTATTCTAAACACGCCGTCTTGATAAGAAGAATCATAGTTTACAAATAAAAAATTTTGACGAAAATCATCTTCAAAAACCCACTCCATAGAGACATCTAAGTAATCTAATTGAGCATTTGTACCTTCTAAGAAAACGAAGTTACTGGTAATCTCACCATCAACAACTAAGAAATCTGCTGAATTAACCCCAAAACTAAGAGGAATTAATAAGAATATTACTGATAATAATAAGAGTTTTTTCATGACAATACGTAAAAACTAAAAGTAATATATAACTCTTTTCTTTAAGAAGAACTTTCTAAGTACTTTTTAACATCTTCAAAAAAAGATTTGTCTTCTTTACCCATCCTCATTTTGTACGCTCTTTTACCTATATGGTCTTGAGGTAGCAATTCATTTATTGATTTAAAAGAATAATCAGGATTTTTTCCTTTTACTTTCAACTCGTTGAAGCTCATCCAAAGAATTTGTTTTGGAAGTAAGTCTTTTGGAACATCCCCTCTTTCCATACCAGGTATAAATGAATTTTTTAAGAAATGCTTATGTCCCATCAGAGCTTTTTCATCTGACTGCATAGGAAACTTTCCTAAAACAGATTTTCCATGTAATAATTTGTAATATTTAACAAATCTCATAAAAGATTTTGGACTTTCACCTTCACCAAATTTTCTTTCACCGCTTCTAAGCTCATCTAAAGAGAACCCGCTTATTGAAACACTGCCTCTTACTTCATGACCTTTTATTTTGTTAAAAGCCTCTCTTGCTGTTTCTCTGTAAATAACAACTAAGTCTATATCACTTGTAGGAAGCATCTCTTGCATAACGAAGCTGCCTTTAACATAAATAGAATAAACATTTTCATCCAAACTTTCTAAAATATACTTAACAGCATCATTAATCTCATCCATGAACATAATAAAAACGTAGAAGAATATAAATTTTATTAAGGAAAAGTTTATAAAAAAAATAATTATCCAAATAAATAGTCTTATGCCCAGGTCGCATAGCCTGGTATTGCGCAGGATTGCTACGTACATTTGTGCGTTTGAAACCTACAATACCGCAAACATCCTGTCCCTTTGGGATCGTGGGTTCAAATCCCACCCTGGGCGTCCTTATTTTATGTTTAATTCTAAAGAAGTAATGGTTGTAATCGTAGGTTCGTCGCAATGGTTTGACGATCCTGTAAATTGAACTTTTTCTGAAC
>SKIS01000036.1 GCA_007116295.1 Candidatus Woesearchaeota archaeon
AACATAATGTTTTCTCCTCAAGCAGTAACTCTTTTTATCTTAGTTTCTATAATAGCAATATTAGGTTTGATGTGGTTAGTGGGTTAAAATGTTTCCAGGAATGAATCCAAGACAAATGAAGCAAGCCATGAAGAGGATGGGCATCAAACAAGAAGAGATAGATGCTCTTCAAGTAGTGATTAGAACTGCTGATAAAGAAATCGTTCTATCAAATCCGAGTGTTCAAAAAGTTAACATGATGGGTCAATGGTCATATCAAATTTCTGGTGAGGAAACTCAGAGAAGTATCTCAATCGAGCCAGATATAACACAAGAAGATATTCAAACAGTTATGGAACAGACAAATGTATCTGAAGAAAAGGCTAAACAAGCACTCACTAAAGCTAAAGGAGATATAGCTCAAGCAATAATAGATTTAACTGGTGAATAAACCTATAAATTTATATAAATAAACATTCTATTAATATTAATGGAAGAATTTCAAATTCTTAGAGAGGATGCTCAAAAAAAAATAAAAGTAGCAGATCATATGCTCACGATGTCTTATAAATTAGTTGAGGATCCAAAAATATTACTCAGCGTAGTTAGTAACACGTATTACGCTGTTGAAGCAGCTATGAGCAGCGTTCTTAGTTATGAACGAATTTTTAAAAGAGTTCCTGTTTATTCTAATGAGTTTGATAGCAAATTTAATTTATTCAGATCTAAAGTAGCTCCTAAGAAAATGGTTAAAAAAGAACACTTAAAGCTAATACAAACTTTAAGAGAACTTTACGTAGCTCATAAGAAAAGCCCTATGGAGTTTAGAAGACACGAAAAATTCGTGATAGCCAATGACAGTTATGAATTAAGAACTTTAGACTATGAAAGTGTAAAAGCACATGTTAATAGTGCAAAAGTTTTTATAAAAGAAATGTATAAATTAACAATTCAAGATGATAGAATCTTTAGATGATGCAGGAGAAGAATTAAAGAGGGTGGATCACCTTATTTATGTAAGCTTGAAGTACACAAGAACAGTTGATATACTTCTAAATACACTAAATAGGATGATAGATGCTTATACTTTTATGCTTGACGCTCTCTTAGAAGACGCTGTTGAAAAAAAGAAAATACCAGAAATCCCTGGAACGCCCATCGAAAAAGGAAACATGGTAAAGCAACTTTATGAGGAAGACGAACAAATAAAAGAAAACGTAGAGTTGTATTTTTTGCTGAGAAAACTACATAGAGCGCCAAATCCTGAAAGGACTCAGGAATACAGAAGACACGTAGCTATGACTACTTTTATAGACGGCAGAAAAGAAATAGTTAACATAGATATTATTAGTAATTACTATCATTTCCAAAAAGAATTCTATTTAAGACTTAGAAAAATGCTTGGAGGAGAATCTGAAGACTAAATGGCAAGGTTTATAGCTATTATGAGTGGCAAGGGAGGAGTGGGTAAAACCACTACTAGTGTTAATCTAGGTTTAGCTATGCATCATACAGGAAAAGATGTCGTTTTATTAGATGGGAATCTTAGCAGCCCTAATTTATCTTTACATTTAGGAAAATCTTTTTTTCCAATAACTATACATGACGTTATGTCAGATATTCATCCTATTTCAAACGCAGTTTATGAGCACTACACAGGTCTTAAAATAATCCCTGCAGATATAAGTGTTTCAGCTATGAAATTAGTTAATTTTGACCTTTTAGAAAAACATCTTCAAGACCTACACTTAGTTAGTGATTACGTAGTTATAGATGGAAGCCCAGGACTAGGAAGAGAAAGTACGTCTTTAATAGATATTTCTGATGAACTTTTAATTGTAACAAATCAAGACGTTGCTAGTGTTCATGATGCTAAAAGGGTAATTGACTTTGCTAAAAAAAGAGGTAAAACAGTGCTTGGCATACTAGTAAATAAGTACAAAAAAAGATATTACAAATTAACACTTGAAGACATAGAAGATATAACTAAAACAGTGGTTTTAGGAACAATTCAAGAAGATAAAAGGTTTGAAAAGTCTCATCATAAAAAAACTCCTTATCTACATATTTATCCTAAAAGGAAGCCTTCTAAAACTTACAAAGAATTAGCAGAGATGATAACGGGAAGAGTATTATGAAAATTGTGGCTTTAACAGAAAAAGGCTGCGAAGAATTTGCGGCTCTAGAACTAAACAAAAGGTTTGGTGTTAATTGTCATAAAAAGTGGTTCTTAGAATTTAGTTCAGATTTGGAAAAATGCTATGATGTACTGATGTTTTCTCAAAGTATAACTGATTTGCTTATAAAAATTAATAGTGGTTCCTTTAAGGATATGAAAGATATCTCCTTACAAAACCTAGTTGAGATAAAAGAAATTATAGGGGAAAAAACAGTTAAAATTTCTTGTACTAGAAAAGGAAATCATGATTTTAATAGTGTCGAGCTTGAAAAGTTCTTAGCAGAAAAAACTGACGATTTGAATTTTGAATTAAAAAATCCGGATTTTTATATAAACGTATATGTTCAAGATAATGAATTCGTTATTGGGTTAAGCCTTGCGGGTAGAGATCTTAGTAAAAGACAATACAGGGTGTTTAACCATCCAAATTCTTTGAAAGGAACCACTGCTTTTTGCGCGCTTATCTACTCAGAAAAAATAGGAGGAGATATACTGGATCCAGGAGCTCTCTCGGGAGTAATTCCTATAGAAGCTGCTTTTTATCAATCTAATTTTCCGGTAAATTTTTACGAGCCAAAATTCGCTTTGAATAAAATAAAAGAAATAAAAAAAGAATATCCTAAAAAAACTCCAAAAAACATTTTTTCTATAGATAAAAGTTTCAAAAATGTTTCTGCTCAAAAGAAAAATTCTAAGATAGCGGGAGTGGAAAAACACATAAAATTTAGTAGAACAGACTTAGAAAACATTGATTTAAAACTTTACAAAGATAAGGACCAACTTGACTTAATAATTACTAGGGGTTTAGATAGTTCAAAAAGGGTTTCACAAAAAAGTTCTTTAGAGTACTACGAGAAACTGCTTTCACAATCAAAACAAGTTCTTAAAACTAAAGGAGTTTTAACGATTATAACTCAAAAACCAAAAACAATAGAAGATTTAGTAAAATGTAAAAAAGTAGAAGTCTGGCAAGGAAATCAAAAAATATATTTTGTTAAGGTGATGAAAGATGATTTGTGAAATATGTGGTAAGGAAGCTAAACTAAGCCCTGTTTTAGTTGAAGGTAGTAAAGTTATGGCTTGCAAAAATTGTGAGACTGCAGGAGTTAAACAAAGATTTGTTAAGAAAAAGACATCCCGAAGCACAATGTCTAGACCTCAAGAAATCCTAATACAAAACTACAACCAAATAATAAAAGAAGCTCGTCAAAAAAAAGGACTATCTCAAGAAAAATTAGCTAAGAACCTAAATGAAAAAGAAAGTCTAATACAAAACATCGAATCGGCTAAGATAAGACCTTCTAGTGATCTTATAAAAAAGCTTCAAGCTTATTTAGATGTAAATTTGCTTGAGGAATACAAAGAATATGAATATGAGAAAAAAGAGTCGGGAAAATTAACTCTAGGAGACTTAATAAAAATAAAGAAAAAGTAAAATTTTAAGTCCTTATGTTGTATATTAAATACTTTGAATCAGAATGTTGTCTTGTGAAACGCTCCGTGTTATCTATTAAAAATCTAAGACCATCTACTCTATTTATGATATTTTGACGTTCCAATATAAAATACACTGTTTTGTTTTCTCCAAAATAATCTAAAAACGTATCTAAATCTCTATTTGTATAAATAAACTCTTTTTCTAAAAGTAATTGTTCATACTTATCATATTTATAGGAATATTCATCTAAAAAAACCTTTGAGCCGGTATGATATCTTACAAAGCCTCCTATTTCTTGAGGAGATACCACCAAATCTGCTCTAAAAGAATAATCTAGAGGATCCAAACTCTTACTATTATCTATATAAACTAAAAAACTGAAAATGAGGCTGCAAAAGATTATAAGAATAGTATAAAATTTTATTTCTGCAACATTCCATTTTCTTTTTATTAATATAGTTATGGCGTGGCCTGCGTATGTACAAAGAATTATCGATGTTAATATAATTAAATCCTGATAAAATGAAGATAAAGTAAATAAGGCTATAATTCCTAGATAAGCAGCCCCTCTTTCAATACTTCTTTTCCAAGTTAAAATCATACCAAGAGTTGCTAAAATAACTATTATTAAAGAGTAAGAATGAAGGGTTCCAAGCTCGATAAAGAATGTGAATAAATTATCAAAATTTGGAATTGCTTGTCCATTACTTGCTTGTTTTATTTCTGGAGTTAAATAAAACCCCATAGACTTTCCATTTGTTTTTTTATTAATTATATTAACCAAATCAGCAATTTTATTTTCTGCCAAAATTAATTTTTCTTTAAAT
>SKIS01000031.1 GCA_007116295.1 Candidatus Woesearchaeota archaeon
AAGAAATAATCAAGGTGTTAGCGCTATGATAGGACTTATAGGTTACCAAGACGACGTTATAGGGTTTGGGCTTACAGGAATATCCTCTCTAATAGAGCTCCAAAAGAGTTGTGACGAAGAAAAAATATTGGAAAGTATAAAGAGCTTAGATGAAAAAATTATTTTCATAAACGAATCTTTATTCAACAAAGTCAAACACCTAATGGATATACCTAAAAAAATATTTATCCAAATACCCGAGGACAAAGAAAATACAAATATGAAAGAAATAGAAAGGTTACACAAAGAAACTTTAGGATTAAACTTTTAAAAGGAGGAATTACATTATGAAAGGAAAAATTATTAGGATTTCAGGACCTGTCGTTTATGCTCAAATAAAAGGAGCTATAAATGATTTAGTCCGAGTTGGCCCGAAAGGACTATTAGGAGAAATCATTGAAATTAGAGGAGAGCAAAAAGTAATACAGGTTTATGAAGATACAGTGGGATTAAAACCTGGACAAATTGTCAAAAATACTTCTATGCCTTTATCTGTAGAATTAGGTCCTGGTCTTTTAGGAAAAGTTTTTGACGGAACTCAAAGGCCATTAAATGATATAGCGAATCAGCAAGGAATATTTATAGAAAACGGAGTAGATCTTCCCGCTTTAGATAGAGAGAAAAAATGGGAGTTTAAACCAAAAGTAAAATCTAACACTCAAGTGAAGCCAGGTGATATAATAGGTGAAATTCAAGAAAACAAAAGTTTTCTACATAAAGTCATGGTTCCTCCTGGGGTTGAAGGAAAAATAACTAACATAAAAGAAGGTTTTTTCACAGTTGATGAAGAAATCGCCAAAATAAATGGTAAGAAACTTAGCCTAATGCATAAATGGCCGGTTAGAATTCCTAGAAAAATAGCTAAAAGGATGCCTGTTAACGAACCTCTTATTAGTGGGCAAAGAGTATTAGACTTCTTATTTCCTATTGCTAAAGGAGGGGTAGCAGCAATACCTGGGCCTTTTGGAGCAGGAAAAACAGTTATACAGCAACAATTTGCTAAATGGTGCGATGCAGATATAATAGTTTACATTGGGTGTGGAGAAAGAGGAAACGAGATGACAGAAGTTCTTCAAGAATTTCCCCACTTAAAAGATCCTAAAACAGGAGAGCCTTTAATGAATAGAACTATTTTGATTGCAAACACGAGTAATATGCCTGTGGCTGCTAGAGAAGCATCTATTTACACAGGTGTGGCAATAGCTGAATACTTTAGAGATCAAGGATATAACGTGGCTTTAATGGCAGACAGTACTAGTAGATGGGCGGAAGCCATGAGAGAAATAAGTGGACGATTAGAAGAAATGCCTGGAGAAGAAGGTTTTCCTGCTTATCTAAGCAAGAGGTTAGCTGAATTTTATGAAAGGGCTGGAAACGTGAAAACTCTCGCTGGAGAAAAAGGAAGCATATCGGTTATAGGTGCAGTAAGTCCTCCAGGAGGAGATTTTTCTGAGCCTGTAACTCAAAATACGCTTAGAATAACAAGGGTGTTTTGGGCTTTAGATGCTTCTTTAGCAGACAAAAGGCACTATCCTTCCATAGATTGGCTGGCTAGCTACAGTCTTTATCATGACAATACTCAAGAATGGTTTGAGAAAAATTTTGCTCAATGGAATAAATTAAGAATAAAAACACAAGAATTATTAGAAGAAGAAGCCGCTTTGCAAGAAATAGTTCAGCTTGTAGGATTAGATTCTTTACCTCAAAAGCAACAATTGCTATTATTGGTTGCTAAGATGATAAGAGAAGACTTCTTGCAACAAAACGCTTTTAGTGAAGAAGACAGTTATTGTAGTCCTTCAAAACTTCTTGCCATGATAAATTCCATATTTGAGTTCTACGAAGAAGCATTAGATAAAGAATTGGATATTTCAAAATTAAGAACCAGTCAAGCAACAGAAAAGATTGCTGGCTTAAAATATGTTATAAGTCAAAATATGGATGAAGAAATAAAAAGTCTGAAAAAAGAAATAAAAAAATCAATTAAAGATGCAACTCTAGGAGGTAGTGAAAAATGACTAAGTGGCATAACACGATACAAAGTATAAAAGGCCCTCTTTTAATAATAGAAAAGTCAGGGGATATTGCTTACGGGGAAATTTGTAAAATAAAGAAAGGTGAAGAAGAAATTCTAGGTCAAATACTTGATGTTTCACAAGATAAAGCTGTTGTTCAAGTATTTCAAAGCACTATGAGTTTAGATTTAAATACAAAGATAAAATTTACTGCTGAAACAGCCAAAGTAGGAGTTAGTGAAAAAATGATTGGTAATATCTTTGATGGTATGGGAAGGCCGAAATCAAATAAAACATTTGTAGCTGAAAAATTTTTAGATGTTAACGGAAAAGCAATAAATCCCAGTGCCAGACTGCAACCTTCTGATTTCATCCAAACAGGGATAAGTACTATTGATGTCATGTCAACTCTTGTTAGAGGTCAAAAACTTCCTATTTTTAGCTCTTCAGGTCTTCCCCACAACGAATTGGCTGCTCAGATAGTTCGCCAAGCAACTGTTAAAGGAGAAGATTTTGTAGTTGTTTTTGCAGCTATGGGAATCACAAACGAGGAAGCAAATTTTTTCTTAAATGATTTCAAAAAAACAGGTGCTTTACAAAATAGTATAGTGTTTTTGAACACTGCTGACGATCCTAGTGTTGAGAGAATAATGACGCCTAGAGTTGCTTTAAGCGTGGCTGAATATTTAGCTTTTGAAAAAGAAAAACATGTTCTCGCAGTATTAACTGATTTTACTAATTATTGTGAAACTTTAAGAGAGGTAAGCAGCGCGAGATCTGAAGTGCCTGGAAGAAGAGGTTACCCTGGATATATGTATACTGATTTGGCTGCTAACTATGAAAGAGCAGGTATGGTTAAGGGATGCAGAGGAAGCCTTACGCAAATACCTATTCTCACTATGCCTAGTGGCGATAGAACACATCCTGTTCCTGATTTAACAGGTTACATAACAGAAGGCCAAATATCTTTAGATCAGTCACTTCTAAAAAAAGGATTTATCCCACCGATAAATCCTCTTCCAAGTCTTAGTAGACTAATGGGTCTGGGCATAGGTAAGGGAAAGACCAGAGAAGACCACTCCTCTGTAAAAGATCAGCTTTATGCTAGTTATGCTCAAGGCTTAGAAATCAGGCAAATTGTGAGTGTCGTGGGTGAAAGTAGTTTAAGTGATATAGATAAGCAATATTTAGAATTTGCAAAAAAGTTCGAAGAAAAATTCATAAATCAAGGATTTAATGAAAGTAGAGATATAACAGAAAGTTTGAATATCGCGTGGAATCTCTTCAAACTACTTCCTGTTCAAGAACTAAAAAAACTAAAGAAAAAGCAAATACAAAGGTATCTAAAATGAATGTAGTCCCTACTCGTATGGAGTTATTGAAGAATAGGAAGAGAAAAAAAGTAGCAATAAAAGGACATAGTTTATTAAAAAAGAAAAGAGATGTATTGATAAGAAAGTTTTTTGAATTGATCGACGTATATAAGAATTTGAAAGTAGATACTATAAAAAAACTTTCTGATGCTTACAAAACTCTTCAGATAGCTCAAGGTGTGAGTGGAGTCAACAGAGTAAAAAGTCTGAGTTTTTCTAGTGAAAAAAGCTTTGATATTTTAATCCATCAAAAAAATCTAATGGGTGTTAAAGTTCCAAGTTACATAGTTAAAAAAAATAAAGCAGATTTTAATGCATCACTAGTCGGGGTTTCATATTATGTTGAAGAAGCAAGAAACAAATTCTTAGATTTGACTCCTCAATTAGTGAAACTTGCTGAGATCGAAAAAGTTATTTATGAATTAGCTCTTGAAATAAAGAAAACAAAAAGAAGAGTGAATGCTTTAGAATACGTCAAAATTCCTGAGTTAGAGCAAATTGAAAAAATAATTTCTGATAAACTTGCTGAGATCGAAAGAGAAAATTTCATAAGGTTAAAAAATGTCAAAGAAAAAATATCTAACTCCTAAACAAAAAGAATATTTAATAAGAGCTTCTTTTATTATAGCTAATTTAATGGTTTTGTTAGGCGCAGTCATATTTTTTTACCTCTTTTTTACAAATTAAAAAACCTTAAATACTAAGACGCACACTTTCAAAGTATGGTTAACAAAGTTTTAGTTACAGTGACAATAATATTATTCATCACTACTCTGTATGGATTATTTTCTACAAATGAGATAATAATATGTCAAAACGGAGATGTTGTAGAGGACGCTTTGGATTGTCCTATAGATAGAGCTCCTGCGTTTCCTTCAAGACAAGCAGAGGCGTACATAGATAACTACGGAAGAGCTTATTCGCAGGCAAAGGGATT
>SKIS01000043.1 GCA_007116295.1 Candidatus Woesearchaeota archaeon
AAAAACTGTATTAAAACCTGCGTTTTCAAAGCCTAATCTTAACCCTCCTACTCCTGCAAACAAATCTAATGTTCTCATATTAACCTGTAAGATTTCTTTATTTTTAAATGTTCTCTAAACAGATGTCTAGTGCTTTGTAAAAATATGAATTTTCTTCTGATAATATAAATACTTCTTTTGTGAATTTTACTTATAATTACCTCTAATTACTTTCAATTTATTTCTAAACAAAAGATATTCCGCTCTTTTTAGATTGACACTTATTCTAGCACTTTTCGTGGTGGGATTGGCACTTATTGGCTGTTTTATCTATTGTTAGTGTTTATTGACGAAAAGAATTATTCTTCGACCAGCTTGTTTTATTCTTCCTCGATTATTCGTGTTTTTGTAGATTGGCACTTATTCGAGCACTTTGCGAGGAGGAACTAGCACTTTTTGCCCGCAGTAAGATTGTCTTTGTTTATCGTCGTTAAACTTTAAATAAGTTATTCGTTTAGTATTTCTTGGAGTTTTTGTATGAGTTCTAGTGCTTGTTGTTTGGTTATTTTTTCTTGTTTTTGTTCTTGAGTTACAGCTTCTTGGTTTTTTGTTGGCTCTTGAAGTTGATTTTCTGTTATGGTATCTGTCATACCTATGAACTCAGAATAATAATGTATCATCCTGCTATTTTTCCAGCCGTATCTGTATTTCATTTGGTTTTCGGATTTGTAGAGTGGTAGATAATAACATACACTGCTGTGTCTGAAATCGTACATGCTTATGCCTTCGTAGTATCTTGTAACGCCATGTTTGTCTTTTTTTGCATATTCTATGTTCATTGCTAGGTGTCCTAATTTTTTTATCATTTTGTTCATGCTTTGGTATGAGTAATCAAAGAGCATGTCTTCTTCTTCTTTTCCACTTATTTCTAAATATATTTTTACTGCTTCACTGCTTAGCATTAGTTTTATTTTTCTTCCAAAAGTTTTACTTGTTTCATGTCTTATTTGTAAAAACAAATTATTACTATCAGGTATTTGTGTTAAATCTTTTACTCTAACATTCATAAGCTCGGTTGGTGCTCTTATACCTGAATCAAATAAAAACAAGATTAATGCTTTGTAATATGGACTTGGTGCTAGGTAGCTCATTTTTTGTGCTTGCTTGAGTGTTATGTAATTCCATTTTGGTTTTATATCTCTTCCAGTTTCCACGCTTGAGCAAATGTCTTCAAGGATTACTCCGTCTTTTTTCTTTATTCGCATGTAATATCTCCAAAACTTTGCAAAGCTCCTTACATATGTTCCTGTATCTTTGAAGGGAGTATCGTTTTTGGTTAGAATTGTTCCATCTCTCATTGCTCCAAAAACAAGTAAAATATCATCTTCGGTATAATTTGGAAAAATTTTACCAGTGTAGTTATTTATTAGTTCTATTAAAGAAGGAAGTCTTGTTCTCATGTGTTTTATCGTACTTTCGCTTCGTGGTCCCCTTTTTGTGCCTTTTGCTGTGTTTTTTCCAACTTTCATATCAAGTAGGTACTGAACTACTATTTTGCTTGTGTAAGGCGTTAGAAGGGGCGTGTAAAAATCATAATTTATTTCGCCATTTAGCTTTCTTATTTTAATCATCCAAGCATCGTTTAAGTACTTGGATTTATGTGGATCTACAACGATTTCTCCACTTGGTTTTCTAATGATTGTTTTTTTAACCATTAGTGTATCTTGTACATCGCCTTGTTTTAAAAATCTTGTCATAATAAGCCTCCAAACCACTAAATTTAGCAGTTTCAAGGATTCTAAGAAATAAGCAGTATATATGAAGCGTTCTGAAAAAGTTGTTATTTAGTATAATAGAAGAAAGGTGTTGGTTCTTCTTTTTTCATTCTTGAATAGTTTTCTAAGTCTCTTTTTCTTTGTTCACTATTTAGGTGATCGTTATTTTCTTTTTTTAATTTATTTAGTAATTTTGTTTGTATTTTTATTTCTGTATGGTCTGAGTTATAAATTCCTCCAAATTCTTCGAATAGTTGCATAGAATTTTTTATTTGACTTAAATATTCGTTTATTTTAGGTGTTAACCTATTTCCTGAATCTTCAAATTTTATTAATGTCTCAGTCCAATTAGTTCCATTAACCACATATGGTGTTTCTTGTGAAAAGCCAGGTATTGTCATGTACTCTTCAAACCTTTCATAAAATAGCGATGTTGCTGCAACTGAAATTAACATACACAGTTTTTGTTTAGTATTTTGATATATGTCTGTTTTTATTTCTTTATAGAAATCTCTAACTGGTTTAGGAGCTCCAAGTATTGTCGAAGCTCTTCTAGATTTATAGGTTTTAGTTATATCATCAGATTCTATATCTATTACTTTTCCGTTTAATATTATTTTCAAGTCTTCATATCCATTAATTTCTCCTAAATTTTTAATATTAAAACGACCTAACTTAACAATTCTTCCAACATCTTCAGATGGTTTTCCAGGATTTATTATTAGCAAGTATCTTTGATTTCCAAAAAATTCATCGTATATAGATCTTACTTCTTGGTATTCATCTTCATATTCTTGAAATTTTTTTTTAAAATATTTATAAGGTATTATGTCTTTTAATAAGCTCAATTTATCATAATTAGTTTTTTCGGGATTCAAAAAATGTGATTGTAAAATTTTATTTCTTATTTGAGGATTTTTTGATAAGAATTTAATAAGTTCAAATGATTCTTCTTTCACGCCTTCTTCATCTAGAGTTGCTGCTATTATTTGATTAATTCTTTTTTTAGTAGTTGCTTTGACTTTAGGGACTTCTTTGAATGCGTAGTTTAGAATTATTTCTAGTCCTTTTTCATTGTTAAATGTACTAAGCATATGTACAGAAAACAAAAATATTATATAAATATTACTGTTGAGTAGCAAAATAAATAGTGGATTATTTAAATTATAAGCTTTTATAAGAACTTCTAAGGTGATTATAATGTCTTTAATAACGATACCTATTCAAAAGGAAACAAGAGAAAAAATAAAGCAAATAGCTCAAAAATCAGAAAACTGGGATGATGTTATAACGAGACTTTACGAAAATACTTTAGAGCTTCATGCCGCAAACATAATGTTTGAAGGAGAATATTTAGGTATAGATGAAGCTATTAAAGAAGTCAAAAAATGGTAGTTCAAATATCTTCCCAATTTTTAAAAGAATTAAAAAAGAAGCGTTAAAAATGCTTTTTTCATAAAAAATATTCATTCAAACTTTTTTCTTAAAAGTACACAAATTTATGCTCTTTTGATATTGTTATCACGTCTATTTTTTGTATTATGTCTGAAAACTCGTCTTTTAAATTAGTAATTATTTTTTGAAATTCTTTTTCTGAATGAACTTCTATTTCAGGTTCTAAATCCCAATTCCCAAGAACAGTTACGTTGTGAATTATGTTTTTATTATTAGTTAAATAATTTTTTAATTGTTTTATTTTAGCTACTTGAATGTTACTAAGGTAAATAAATAATTTATAAAACTTAATTTTTAGTTTTTCATAATTAATCGCTATTTTATATCCGAGAATTACTTTATTTTTTTCCATTTGAGACATTCTGTAATTTATTATTCGGGGGGTTGTTTTTAATTTTTGAGCTATTTCGACCAAAGATTTTCTGGCGTTCACACTTAATTCTTTTAAAATCAATAAATCTAGCTCCTCTATTTTTTCGTTTGAACTTGTTTTCATAATTATTCTTGATTCACGAAAACTATTTTCATCAACAAAGTAACTTCTTGCATATGTTTCAGCTTCGACTAAAATTGATAAAGATTTCTCTCTAATATTATTTTTAAATAATTCCAAAACTTCATCTTTGATATAATTTATTCGTTCAAAATTTATGGTTTCTATTGCTACTAAAATATCCCAGTTACCATGACACGAAACGATCCATTTCACATATTCTTTTTGTTTTAATTTTTTTATTATTGATTGTATTTCTTCTTCTTTTAAGTGTTGTAAAGAAAGACATAATTTGAATTGATAAATGTTTAATTTAGCAAGATTTATTATTAATTGATAATGTGTTATTATGTTTTCTTTTTCAAATCTTTTGATTCTATAATTGACAGCTTCTTTGCTTAGTCCTACTTTTTTTGCTATTTGAGAACTGCTTTTTCTGCAATTAAGGTCTAATTCATATAATATTTTTTTATCTTTTAAATCAAGCTTAAAAGTCATAAATTAAGAATAATTACATTATTTATATATTTTTTGTAGATTTATGTAATATTTAGTTGAAAAGGTTTATATCTGAATAAAGATATACTACTATTAAGTTATAAATAATGTGGTGGTTGAAAAATGGAAATAAAATTA
>SKIS01000039.1 GCA_007116295.1 Candidatus Woesearchaeota archaeon
ATTTGTATGTTACTATATGAATATTCAGCAAAAAAATTTATAAATTAAATAATAAATAAACATTCTGTGAAAATTTTAAAAAGTAAACGCGAATTTTTTTTGGGATTTTTCGGTATTTTTATTTCTACAATTATTTTTTTAGCTTTATTTAAACAGCTATTTTTATCCTATGGATTTTCTAATATGACTGAAATGGCGGTGCTCATCATATTTTTTATTTTTACTTTAATATATAGTTATTTTATTTCAAGAAAACTAAAGAAAACTAAACTTAATAACACGATGTTAGGTTTGTTTGTCCTATTGACAATAATTTTCTTTGTGTATGAATCATTTTCTATTATGTTTGAATATGAATTATTATTTATATTCCTTTTAGGAATAATATATTTAATCATCTTTATTAAACTAGTTATAAACTCATTAACATTAATATATAATAGTTTAAATGAAACGTTTAGTTTAGTAAAAAAAACTAGTGTAATAGTAATATTAATTGTAGTAATAAGTTTTATAATTATAACTACGTATTATATTTTAACTTATGAATCTTACGAACCGAGTAGATTAGAGATTTCATTAAACGAAAACAAAGACGGATTTATATTAAGAGCGAATGTGGGGTCTGGTTGTAGTTCGTCTGGAAAATTCGAATGGAATTATGATGAAAATACTAAAACCATTAGAGATGTTAAAGTGATAAATGGAAGAGGAATAGGACCATGCGATATGATAGTTTATGTTAGTAAACAACACTTATTTGAAGAACCCCTCTCATTAAATCAAAGCTACACTTATACAATAATTTTAAATGATAAAGAACACATAATAAATGTAATAAATAATGAAGAAGATATAATCCTTCAAACGAATAGTTCAAATATTCGTATAGCGAATATGTTCAATTTTCTAAAGCTTGAGGATTTACTCGAAGATTAAATACTTAACTGGATTACACCATTAACATGAGCTACAAGTCAGTTAATATTTCTGTTATTTTTTACAAGCCCTGGGCTTGACTTTTATTTAGGTATAAGACTTAATATGCAAAATCGAAAGAAAGACCTAAAATAGAACAAGGCAAAGCGTTATTACTACTATTGAGTTGCAAATTATCGTAAGATTTAAATATTAAAGTACTACTTAAATACTATGAAAAGTAAATCTTCTGCTAAAAAAATTGTATCTAATGAAGGTTTAGATATTTATTATTGGGTGAATTGGAACAAGGATTTGACAAAAAATTTTCAAATTTTACATCCAGGATCTTCAATGAATCATAGTTCCCTTCAAAGTTTAGAGCAAGGATTAGATAAAAAAGGTTTTCCCACAATCGTTTTAGATCCTAGAGGATCTGGATTTTCAGAATCACCATCAGAGCCCAAATATTTTACTCTTGAAAACTATTCAAATGATTTAAGAAAAATTATTGAACAAGAAGGATTGTAAAAGCCCTCCTTTGTAGGTCATAGTTTTGGTTTTATGCCTATTGTTGATTATGTTGCCTTAACATCAAATGCAAATAATCTCACCGGAATTTGCGCATCCTATAAATTTTCAGAAACAGCTCAAAACAAACTTTTGTTTCATCTTTTTAACAGAGTTTTAAGATATTCAGAATATGTGGGAAGCATTGGAACAAAAGTAGCTCATTTGATAAAAGGAGAACAAAGAAGATATCCAAATCAATCTGAGATGTATAGTAAATCTGATTTTGATGTATGGCTTTCAATTGTAGATGTTCCTTTCAAAGATGTAAAAACTCACACTGTTAGTGGAATAGAAATAAATAAGTGGGACATCACTAAACAACTTCAAGAAATTGAAAATCCTCTTCTGCTAATATATGGTACTAAAGATCCTATGGTTAGACCACGCGCTGGAGAACACATTGCTTCTTTAAATGGTGGAAAAACTAATATTGAAGTAATTGAAGGAACACACTCACTTCCCATAATTCAACCGAATGACGCATTACAAGTAATGAAAAAATATTTACAATAATATCCTGCCCCCAGATTGTCTGTTCTTATGTATCGTGTTCGCTCTTTTGATGAACAGTCTTTCTTTCGACTCAAGGGGACGCTGCGCTTTCGCTAACGCTCCTCGCCCTCGCATAACAGCACTTTAAAGAGAAATGACTCTCCTCGGCATTTCTACAAATTTTTTCTCTGCAAAAAAAAACTTCTCTAAATCTTGATGATAAGTAAACTAAGTTTAAATAAATTATTTAAATACCCTCAATAAGTTTACAAAAAAGTATGTTTCGTTTTTGGAGACAGCAAAATAAGAGTTAATGCTTCATATTATTACTGCTCTTAATAATACTTCTTCCCACTCACAGATTTGTCCTTGGATTTGCTGTGTTGGTTTTGTAGATACTTCACAAGTTATGTTTCTTTGCTCTACTTGAAGTAAGTATTCTAATTGGTTAACGTTTAATTGTAAACTAACATTTATCATGTCTGATTGATTTATTTCTCTTACTACCCAATCACAAGTATCAGGTATTAAAGTTTGATCTATTTGTATGAAAACATTATCTTTTTGCAGTGTTTGAATCTCTTGATTTTCCGCTATGAATACTTCGTACTTGTCCCCATTATTTGCTATAAGGGTTCTTTTAAAATAATCTTCTGCAAATGTTAGAGTTGCATTTACAAGCATTGTTTGATTTTCATAAACAATATTTTCTTCATAACTACAAATAACTACGTTTCCTTGCTCATATACTTGTTGCAAAGAAAGAGAAGGTTGAACGCATCCACCTAAAAATAATAATAAGGCAACTAACCAAAATTTTGTTTTCATAAAAATAATTCATCATTTCTCATTTATAATAGTTTTGAAAAAAGAATTTAATGGTAACCATTAAAGTAATCTTTATAAAAAGAACAATATTACTCACACAACCTTGGAAAAACAAATACTTCAAGTACTGACAAAACCAAAACAAATAACTCAAATAGCAAAAGATTTGAGTATTGAAAGACATACAGCAGCTAAGTACCTAGAAAAATTAGAATCAAAACACTTAGTAACCTATAAAACAAAAGGAAAATCAAAGATTTATTCAAAAACCCAAAATTCATTTTTAGAATTTTTTAGAACTGAAACAGAGCTTTCAAAAAACATAAAAAATACACTAAAAGAAGTTACTGATCACATAAGTATTCAAACGAAGGACTTCGATATAATTTGGAGTAATAAAACTAGTAAAAAAGGAAAATGCTACGAAGTATATGCTAGCAGAAAAACTAAATGTCCTAATTGTCCTGCTGATAAAGTAATACGATTGGGAATAGAAAATGAATCTGAGGTAAGCTCGTTTGGAAAAGAAGTTAAAATTAAGCCAATAAAAGATAGTAACGGAAATACTATCGCAGTATTAGAAATAGCAAAGAAAACGGAGGAAAAGTGAATGGTTGAAGTAACAAGAGAATTATATGACAGAGCAGATGAACAAAAAATGTTATTTAAAGTTCCTGACGGAATAAATGAAGAAGTTGTAAGGCAAATATCAGAGTACAAAAAAGAACCTCAATGGATGCTTCAAAAAAGACTAAACGCACTTAAAGCCTTCCAAGAACTCCCTATGCCAACATGGGGACCTGACCTTTCAAAACTAGACCTACAAAAAATTTGCTTTTTTGCAATACCTGATGCTAAACATAACTCTAAGAGCTGGGATGAAGTTCCTGAAAAAATAAAAAACACATTTGAAAGGCTTGGAATACCACAAGCAGAAAGAAAAGCACTAGCAGGAGCAGGAGCACAATACGATTCACAAATAGTTTATCATAATTTAAGAGAAGATCTTGCAAAGCAAGGAGTCATATTCGAAGATATGGATATTGCAGTACAAAAACATCCTGAACTTGTAAAAAAATATTATATGAATAAATGTGTGAGTCCTAGATTACATAAATTTTCAGCACTACACGGCGCTGTATGGAGTGGAGGAACCTTCATATATGTTCCTAAAGGAGTAAAAGTAGATATGCCTTTGCAAGCATACTTTAGGATGAACAGTATAAGTATGGGTCAATTTGAACACACACTCATAATAGTTGATGAAGGCGCAGAATGTCATTATATCGAGGGGTGCTTTACAGAAGGAGCTTTAGTAACCACCAATCCCGATTATAAAAGAATTGAAGATGTTAAATCCAATGAAAAAGTTTTGACTAGCGAAGGCGATTTTAAAAAATCTAAAGATATACAAAGATATACTTACTCTGGAGACATATATGAAATAGAATATTATGGAGATAGCACTCAAACTATTAGC
>SKIS01000057.1 GCA_007116295.1 Candidatus Woesearchaeota archaeon
TATTTATAAAATAAAGATTTTGTAATAACTTTTGATAATTCTGTTAAAAAAGAGGATTCTGAAGTGGCTAAATATTTTGTTAGAAAAAACATTTAATTTGCGATATAAAGTAAAAACTTTCCGACTTCTATGAAGCAATTGTTATTAAAAAGATTGTATTAAGTAAGTTTATTAGTAAATTTATAAGTAAAGAACTATTTATAGTTCATATGAATGAAAAAAAGTTCAAAGTACTATATACTATATTAAAAAACGAAAAACTATTCTTAAGACAAATCTTCCTTATGGAACTGTTCAAAATATATTAAATAAAAATTTAGATGTATTAAAAACCAAAACAGAAGGGAAAAACAAATATTTTGAATTAAAGCAAAACTCTCAAACAAAACTACTAAAACAACAATTAGAAATAGAAAACACAAAAAAATTCCTAGAAAACAACCCTGAGCTAAACTTGTTTTATAAAGAAATAAACTCTCCAACAATAATATTTGGAAGCTATGCAAAAGGAACTCAAACAAAAGACTCTGATATAGATATATTGACAATAAATGCAAAAAACATACCTGATCATTTAGTCACACAAAAAATCCATCACGTAGACATTAAAAAAAACCAAATTAAAAACTTCAGAAAACAACCCTTGTTTAAAGAAATAAAAAAAGATTATGTAGTTTTGAAAGGTTTTGAACTATTTACAGAGGTGTTTGAAAATGAATGACTGGCTAGAAAAATGTAAATATCTTAAAAATGGGTTGAAACAAACATCTCCTAGTGAAGAAATATCTTATAATTATTTGACCCAAGCAGAAAACACTTTAAAGACTTCTCGAATATCAATTAAAAGATTTTAAGCAAGAGTTTGTTGAAGAATTAGATGTTTTAAAGAAAAAAGGTGTAAAAATAAAGAAGGTTTATAAAAAATCTGATGATAGGATTAAAGCTAAACAGCTTATGGCTTTGTAAATTTTTACAAAAAGATTCTAAAAAAATTCTTTAAACTTTTATCTTTCTATTAACGGCAGCAAATACAGGGATCCTGTTATTATTATTTTGTTGTTGGTTTTTAGGGCTTGTTTTAGGGCTTTGTTTGGTTTGGTTTCTATTTTGGCTTTGGGGAGGTGTGTTTGGATTTGTTTTGGCTGCATTGGTTTGTGTTTGGATTTGGTTATTATGATTTCTTTGAATTTGTTTTTGATTAGCTCTGCTATTTTGTGTACGTCTTTGTTTTCGCTTAGTCCTATTATGAGTGTGTATTCTTTTGGGTTTTGCAAAAATTTTAGGAGCATCTTAAAGCCGTCTTCGTTGTGGGCGCCGTCTAGTATTATTAAAGGGTTTTGGGATACTACGTCGAGTCTTCCTCGAACTTTTGTTTCTAATAGTCCTTTCCGTATATAATTGTGCGCTACCTTCAAGTATTTGCTTACTTCTATTGCTATGCACGCATTAGAGATTTGGTGCTCTCCTAGCATGGAAAGAGTATATTCTCCGTCAAGGTAAACAAATCTTTGTTTAGTTAAGTCTGAAAACGTTTTTTTATACGTAGATATTGTTTTCACGGATTCTTTTTTTGCTTTAAACACTTCTAGTATAGATTCATCCTTCTCTGCTGTGAAGACTGGTGCTTTGATTATTTGGGCTTTGTCTTTTGCGATTTCTAGGCGTGTAGTGCCTAAAAGAGTTGTGTGGTCTAGTCCTATGTTTGTTATTACGCATGCTACAGGCGACAACACATTTGTTGCGTCCAATTTTCCTCCTACGCCTACCTCTATTACTGCAAAATCGACTTTCTCTTTTTTGAAGTGTAGAAAGCTTAGCGCTGTTGTAAATTCAAAGAATGTGGCTGTTAAGCCATTGTCTTCTAATATCTTTTGAAGCTCTAAGACTCTTTTCTTTAGTTTATAGTCACTTATTGGTTTTCCGTTGATTTTGAAACGTTCGTTATATTTGATGAAGTGTGGGCTTGTGTAAAGTCCAACTTTGTATTTTTGACTTAGTATATTTGAGATAAAGTTGGATGTACTTCCTTTGCCGTTTGTGCCTGTTACGTGTATTGTTTTGTAGCTTAGCTGAGGATTACCTAGTAAGTTTAATATACGCAGCATATTTTTTAGTGTGTATTTGGCTTTGTGAAATTCTAAGCCATAAATTTTTTCTACAATTTCTCGCATAAAAAATTTAGATAAACTAGGAGTTATTAAATTATTGCATAAACTATATAAACCCGTATCTTTTCTATAGTAGTAACATGTCTGGTAAATCTATTGTTCTTGTCGGAGCGCAGTATGGCGATGAAGGAAAAGGTAAAATAGTTGATTACTTAATTCAAGAAGAAAATCTTAAAGCCATAGCTAGATTTAACGGAGGTTCTAACGCTGGCCATACTATTAACGTGAATGGAAAAGAGTTAGTTACTCACACTATTCCTTCTGGTCTTTTACATGACGGAGTGAAGTTATACATAGGCTCAGGGACTCTTGTTGATCCAGTAAGAGTTTTAGAAGAATTAGATTCTATTAATGAAGCAGGCATAGATATCAAAGACCGATTAGTTATTTCTCCAGAAACAAGCTTGGTTCAGCCTCATCACACAGTTTTAGATGGAAAAAACGGTAAGAGTATTGGAACCACTGGTAAAGGTATAGGCCCTGCGTATTGCGATCAGGCTAACAGAATGGTTGGCTCAGATTTGAAAAACGTTAGGTTTAATGAATATATTCATAATAAAGACTCAGCTTTAAGAGCTGTTAGACATAATTTAGCTCAAATAATCACAGACGAAGCTATAATCACTCAAAAAATGGGTGATTTCACTGTGAGTGCTGATTACTTAGAAAAATTTGTTCATCCTTCAAACGATTTCTTATATCACATTAACTTAAATGGTGAGAACATATTGTTTGAAGGTGCTAACGGATTGCTTTTAGATAAACAAACAGGAACTGTTCCTTTCGTCACTTCCAGCCATACTTTGGCTGCAAACGCATACGTAGGAGGAGATTTATCTCCTGATAAACACACTAAGACTATAGGTGTGGCAAAAGCGATTATGACAAGGGTTGGAAACGGGCCTTTTGTATCAGAATTTGGAGGAGTAGAATCTGAAGAGTACTGTAAAAACTACGCAAACGATAAAGAAAAAGAATCTTCTTTAAACCCCGATATTTTATTACAACACGATGAGTTCAACATAGGAAGAGCTCTAAGAATATTAACAGGGAATTACGGAGCTACAACTAAAAGACCTAGAAGAGTCGGCGCTTTAGACCTTTTTAGTTTAGAAGATGTTTGTAAAAGAAACGGCGTATACGAAGTAGCACTTAACATGGTAGATGCGTTAAGGTTTTTCTCAAAAACTCAGCTACCAGGAATACCAGTAGTTGTAGGATATGAAACTCAAAGTGGGAAAAAGATTAGTAGCCCGCCAAGTGATGCAAGCAGGCTTTACACAGTAAAGCCAAACTTTGAGTACTTAGATCATTTCAGCGAAGACATTTCTTCAATGAAAGACTTTAACGAGTTGCCATCAGCTGCTAAAGGGTTTGTAAACTTTGTTAACGATTACTTAAAAAACGTTAATGGAAGCGGAGCAAGAGTTTCATTTATAGGAGTTGGTCCTCAAAGAGACCAACTAATCCGACTTTAAATATCTTCTAATAGCATAATATCTATATATTTGGATAAACTTTAAATATTATGTTTTGTTATCGAAACACATGTTGCGAAAAAGAAACGATTTGGAAATAATAGAAATTTTAAGAAAACATCCTTGTCATGTAAGAAGCATAGCCCATAAATTAAAAACCACTCCTTCCACAATATCTAGAACTCTAAAAAAATTAGAAAAAGAGAAAGTAGTAGATTATACAGTAGAAGGAAAAAACAAAGTATACAACTTAAAAAAAACTTTAGAAACAAAAATTTACTTAGACATAGTTGAAAATTACAAATTGATGAAGATAACACAAAACCCTTCTATTAGAAGACTAATAACTCAACTTAAAAAACAAACAAAAGAAATGATTATTTTGTTCGGGAGCTATTCTAAGAAAACACAAACAAACACTTCTGATATAGACTTATACATGGAAAAAAAGAAAAAATTTCAAGATATACCGGA